>JBASML010000122.1:0-2221 GCA_049656845.1 Syntrophaceticus sp. | reverse complement strand
CGTGACCCTTCTTGTCACAGATAAAAAACGTACCTTCCGGGGCAATAAAAATGTGTGTCTCATCAATTTTGGGTTCCTGCATCTCAATAAAACAACGCAGTAAGCGAATAAACTCTAAATAATCTTTCGCTGCTAACAGCTCTTCCCCGGTTCTTTTGACAATACGCTCCAGTTGAGTCCAATAACTTTGGAGGCGAAACCTGGCAAACCCCTCGATGTTAATTGTTCGGTGTTCAACCAGGTAATCATAAACACCTTGTAATACCCTGTTTCTCCTGATTATTTTCAGTTTATCGAGAGTTTCTAATGTACAGCTCACGATTTCGAATCGGTCTTGAGGAGAGCAGTAATGATAGGTTTCCTCAATATAATTTTTAACAAAGTCTGCTTCCAAATGATTAACAAACAGATCAGAGATCGCCTTAGCAACTGCAAACCGGCAGGCAAATCTCCTCTCTCCCCTTTTTTTGTTACGAGAAACTCCAACAATAAAGAACAACCACGGTATATTTTCCCTCTCTTCAAAATGAACAATATCCTGTTCATCTGATAGAAACTTCAGCTCTTTTTCCAGACTATCCCTTATTTCGTCAACAAAAGAAGCAGTGCCTATCATAATATGGGAGTTCAATCAACTCACCCCTTCCTGCTACCGTTATCATATCCAATACATGATATGTTATAAGCAGGATAGGTTTTCCTTATTTCTTCACTCTTCGATCATATCTTCAGCAAAAACAGTGAATCCTTTCAGGAGATCAATTAATAAACCTTTCAGCAGCCATGGAAATACAATAAGAATAAACTGAAAGGATTAAACCTGTGACAAATTGCGATTTTGGAACGACACCTCATGTTGGTGTATGTTTATGAAAAAAATATGTTTTCGCACAACCATAGATAAAATTAACCAACAACTACATGACCCACTTTTTAAAAACTCCTTCTTTTTGGCCTTAAGCAGGATCATCAATATCGGTGTTGGTTTTTTCTTTTGGATGGCAGCAGCAAGAATGTATTCTATAGAAGATGTGGGATTGACAACGGCATTAATTGCCTCTCAGAGCTTAATCACCCTTTTCTCTCTCTTTGGTTTTGACTTTTCTCTCATTCGTTTTCTACCCATCAGCGACAACCGTAAAGTTTACAATACATGCCTTGTGATTACATCGTTCTTTGCCATCATAATTTGTGCTGCTTACATTTCTTGTATTGGGATATTTTCACCGGATCTAATATTTCTTCAAAACCCCAAGTTTGCGGCTGTTTTTTTAATTTTCTCGCTCCTGAATACCCTAACCCTGATCAACGGAAATGCATTTCTTGCTTTAAGAAAAGGAGGAGAGTTCCTGGTTCAAAACATACTGCTGGCTCTGAGGATCCCCATACTCATCCTCCTTACCCCTTTGAAAAGCTATGGAATTTTTGCCTCTATGGGATTGGCGTATTTTTTCTCAACAATATTTGGTTTATATACGTTAAATAAACTGATTGGAGTACATATACAGGCTGACAAACACTTTGTTCAGAAGTCCTTCAAGTTTTCCTTCTGGAACTACCTTTCTAATATTTTGGCTAATGTCCCACCATTAATTATGCCGGTCATGATTCTCAACCTGCTGGGGGATGCAGAAGCAGCTAAATACTACATTGCTGCAGCAATTGCCAATTTTGTCCTGATCATACCGGACGCCATTGGCATATCACTGTTTGTGGAAGGAAGCCACGGGGAAAACCTCAAGAAGATCCTTATTAAATCCGTCTCAGCAATAGCGTTGTGCCTGGTGCCTCTTGTTATCATGATCTATTTTATGGGATATACCCTTCTTGGCTTTTTCGGAAAAGAATATATTGAAGCTTACGGGCTCTTAAAACTGCTGGTTTTATCAAGCTTCTTTGTAACAATCTATATGCTGTTTCTACCTATTCAAAACATCAAGATGAAGCCACAGAGAATAACTTTCCTGAACATGATACATGCTGGACTACTTTTGTCACTAAGCTATACCTTTATCAAAAGGATTGGCATTACCGGCTACGGGTATGCATGGATGATCACTTATGGAATTCTGGGACTGGGAGTGGCGGGTGTGACAACCGCGTTACTTCTAAGGCGACGCGCAAAGAAGGAGAGCAAAGGGTAAGAGATCTTTTTTTCCAACGACAAACGACCAACTACCAACCACCAATTGGACCTCCGGCTTCCGCCTCCATTTTCAGG
>JBASML010000121.1:0-9129 GCA_049656845.1 Syntrophaceticus sp. | reverse complement strand
GAAAGGATCTTAGAAGGGCGGAAAAAAACAACTATCTGGCAATACAATTATGCGGTAGGGATTAATCACCTCTGTCTATACAAAAAGACATAGCTACTAAAGAAAGGCTGCCATAGTAAGTTGCCATAGTAAAAGGTGGGATCTTCTTGGCAGGGTGGATTGGTAACCCTGATCTTGCGTATAATAGTAGAAGATAAAGTTGGGAGGCGAAAATGGTGACCTACAGAGGGGAAAAGCAGCGGTATCCACGGCAAAAGGGAGTTCTACTGCCTATATGTATGATCTGTGAAGAAACACCTCCCGGGGGTATAGCAGAGGGAATTATTGTTTCGGGATGTTTTCTGTGCATGCGGTGTGAAAAAGAGATTGTTCGTACCCGGGTAGGTGACAGCCGCTACCCAGACCTAAAAGAGAAGATTAAAAAGATTTGGGGCAATGTGCGGCCATAAAACCCGCCTGCACTGGGGACAGTTTCCAACTAGATAAAGACACTGTAACGCAAGAATACTTGCGTTTTTTTATTTGATCTGTGATTAGGCCAATGGCGGAGATAAGTGGATATGGTAAAATAACTGCAGAAGGGAAAATCAAGGATGGCTGCAATAAGTTAGTTCTGATGCATCGAAAATCACCGCATCACTGCTTTGTAAAGAACCTGGGCAGATAATCTGTGCGATAAAAATTTTGGAGTATTCGCTTATGCTGAAAATGTAGCGCACATTGATGCGACAATCCTGGCAATACGGAGGGGGTGAAGGCAATTTGGGAGAACAGGATGCCGCTCTTGGCAGGCCTGCTAAACCACGCTGAGGAAAGATACCTCAGCTACCATACACCGGGCCACAAGCAGGGGCAGGGGGCTTTGGCAGAATGGCGACAACTGCTGGGGGATGAGGTCTTTCAGCTGGATCTCACAGAACTGCCGGGGCTGGATAATCTTCATGACCCCCAGGGCATTATTCGCCAAGCACAGGATGCAGCAGCGAACTTTTTTGGTTCACAAGAAACATTTTTTCTGGTGAATGGAACCACTGCAGGGATTTTGGCTGTCCTTCTAGCAAAAAGCCGTCCAGGCAGCAAGGTGGTACTCCCCCGGGCCAGCCACCAAGCGGTTATTCATGGCGTTATTCTCAGTGGAGCCCACCCTGTTTATCTTCCGGTGCGGTCCCATACCAGGCTGGGGCTGCCTGGCCATATAACTGCCAAGGATTTGGATGCCTCTCTCGCTGCCCTTGACCAGAGTGCTTTAATTGTTCTGCTACACCCCAGTTACTACGGGCTGGCAGGAGAACTTCCGCAGCAGGTGCTGACAGCCCACCGCCATAACTGTGTGGTGCTGGTGGATGAAGCTCATGGGGCACACTTTTGCCTAAGCCCTCTTTTCCCCATTCCGGCGCTTCAGGCAGGAGCAGATTTTGTTGCCCAGGGTGCCCATAAAGTATTGGGTTCCTTCACCCAGACGGCTTTTCTCCACTGCCAGGGGGAAAATAACATGGATAGAATCCAGGATGCCCTGCGCATAGTCCAGTCCAGCAGCCCTTCTTACCTGCTTATGGCCTCCCTTGATGTGGCACGCTATCAGTGCCAGATGGAGATAGAGGGGTGGGAAACAGCTGCCCGGATTGGCGAAAAACTGCGCCTGGATATCTCCCGGATTCCTGGTGTTTCAGCCCTTGGGGAAGAACTATTGGAAGTACCTGGTGTGGTGGATTACGATCCCACCAGATTGGTCATTAATATTAGGGAGTTGGGTATTACAGGATTTGAAGCTGCTGAGTGGCTGCGCCGGGAGCGCAGGATTCTTGTGGAGATGGCAGATCTCCAGAACCTGGTTCTTATCTTGGGGCCTGCCAGTAGTGAAAAAGAGGTGGAATTCTTGCTGGAGGGGCTGGATTCTATGGCTGCGGCTTGCTCCACCAGAAACTCTACAGATAGGTTTTTATTTCCTGATCCCCTGCAGTTGCCTATACCACCGCAGGTAATGACACCAAGGGATGCCTTTTTTGCCCCCTGTTCCTTGGTACCATGGGAGAGTGCCTGTGGCAAAATTGCCGCAGAAGTTATTGCTCCTTATCCCCCGGGTGTGCCGGTGATCTGTCCGGGGGAAAGGATCCAGGAAGAAGTGCTTGATTTTCTTCAAGAATGGGATGCCGCTGGAGGTATTTGGCCCGGAAAGAGCCGCGGCTTGATTAAAATTGCAGGGAGTTGAAGTAGTGAAACATTCAGGGAAACTGATTACCTTTGAGGGGCCCGATGGTGCTGGTAAAACTACACAGATCCAGCTGACAGCCCGGGCTTTGGAGCAGTCTGGGTATCTTGTGGCTACGACCCGGGAGCCCGGGGGAACACGGCTTTCCGAGGCCATCCGCCAGCTGCTGCTCGACCCTTGCTATCGGGAGATGTCTTCGCTTACAGAAGCCTTACTTTATACAGGAGCGCGCTCACAACTTGTTAGTGAGGTGATCCTGCCGGCTTTAACTGCTGGTAAGGTTGTTCTTTGTGACCGCTTTGTGGATTCCAGCATTGCCTACCAGGGCTATGGACGCGGCCTTGATTTGGAGATGTTGCGTGTGATCAACAGCTTTGTTTTAAGTAAACTGGGAGCATTCTGTACTATTTTGCTTGATCTCCCTGCAGAAGAAGGGCTTGAACGCTCAAAAGGGAACATAGAGAGGGATCGCTTGGAACAGGAAAGCCTGAGTTTTCGCCAGCGGGTGAGGGAAGGCTACCTGATCCTTGCCAGGACCTATCCAGAAAGGATTAAGGTTGTAGACGCCAGTGCAGATCCCAGGTTAGTTCAGGAACAGATCCAGGAGTATGTGATGGCATATCTCACAGGCAGGGATCAGGGTGGGGTTTTTTGGTAAACACGATACAGCTTTAACACGATGCAGCTTTAAATAGAAACAGTTCGCAATGTGTTATAGAGCATGCATGAGTTGTCCTGATAGGATATCTGGCTTGGGCTCGGGGAGTCTAGTGGCAGGCATTAAAGGTGTCCGAGCTGTCCTTTAGAATAGCCTTGCTTAAGCAGCACCAGCAGATGATAAAAACACCTGACGGACCTACCGGCGAGTGACCTATGGAAGGCCGTCAGGGTGCCCATGCTGTCTCCAGGCAAAGATGAAAACACCTGACGGACTTACCGGCGAGCGACCTATGGAAGGCCGGGTAACAGGACAGGCGAAGCGAGGCTGACAGCTCGGGATGCGAGTACAGATACCTCTTTAAACTGCCATGGAACTTTTTGCTGCGTTGTCGAACGCTGCGTTTGACAAAAAACAGCTAGTATGGCGTTACACAGCATCCATGAGCTGTCCCGAAGCGAGCCGTTGTCTTGTCCGGCCTGGAATCGGGAGTTGAGCGATAGGCCGTCAAGGAAGGCGCCCATTCCGCTCAGGTGATATTAACTAAAAATGAAAAATGAGTTGCAGTCAAATATGGTGTGAACCCAGTGGAAATGGTTGTTGGTGATTTCCGATATCTATTAACTGTAGAGAGGTGTAAAGGGTTTGAAAAATTGGGGTGACAGTGTTGCTGCTCGGTTGCTGCGGGAGGATTTACGTCGAGGGTCACCTGCCCATGCCTATCTATTGGCTGGCTGCTCTTCGAAAGAAAAGGAGAAGATAGTGCCCCTCTTTATCCAGGCTTTACTTTGCCAAAATCCCGTAGATGGGGATTCCTGCAGTTTATGTGCATCCTGCCGAGCCTGGGAGCGCGGAGGGCACCCGGATTACCACTTTCTACAGCCAGAAGGCAGTTCCCTTAAAATAGACCAGGTGCGTTTATGGCAGTCTTTTTTCCAATACAGCCCGGATCTTGGCAGACACCAGATTTTTCTCATGGAACAGCCGGAGCTCCTGACGATTCCTGCGGCCAACAGCCTGTTAAAGATACTGGAGGAGCCATTGCCTGGGACAGTTTTTTTGCTGGTGACAGAGGATGAAGGCTTATTATTGCCGACCATCGTATCACGCTGCCGGGTGGTGCTTTTTGGGGATGTGAGGGGAAATCAGGATGAAACAGAACAGAATGAGACTGCAGAAGAAACCAGAAATGCCAGCAGTAAGATTGCCAAGATTATAAGAGGAGGAACTTCCGCTGAACTGCTCAGGGAAATCCGTCTCCTGAAAAGTGACCGGCCCACTGCACAAGGGCTGCTACAGGATCTTTTAACTGGTTTCGAACAGGACTACCGGAGATGCTGTTCATTATCCCAGTGGATACAGGCTGCTGCCTGTTTGGAGCTGTTGCTTAAGGGTCTTCGTCAGTTGGATGACAATGCCTCTGTGCCATTGGTACTGACAGTTACCCTTTACCATGTCCAGCGAGAAGTGCAGGGCATAAATGTGTGAATACTTTTAATGATTAAAAGAGCCCTTAATGGGGTAATATCCTTTGAAAGTAGGGATTTATATGGTTGATGATCAAATGCCTGTTGACGAAGATCAGGACACAGGCGGAGTTGAACTGCCGGAGAGCGGCTCGGTTACAGTTGTTGGGGTGAGATTTCGTCCAGCAGGAAAGATTTATTATTTTAAAATCGGAGAAGAAATGCTCAATCCAGGTGACCTGGTGATCGTGGAAACAGTAAGGGGGATCGAGTCAGGTACTGTTGTGGTGGGGCCGCGGCAAATACCTGTGGAAGAGGTGGTCCCACCTCTGCGGGAAGTGATACGAAAGGCTACCCCAGAGGATGTACAAATTATTAAAGAAAACGAACGCCATGCCCAGGACGCCTTCCACATCTGCGAACAGAAAATCGCCGAACATGGGCTGCCTATGAAACTAATCGATGTGGAATTTACTTTTGATGTGGGAAAGATACTATTTTACTTTACTGCAGATGGGAGAGTTGATTTCCGAGAATTGGTCAAGGACTTGGCTGCGGTCTTCAGGACCAGGATCGAGTTACGGCAGATTGGGGTCAGGGATGAGGCCAAGTTTCTGGGGGGCATTGGCCCCTGTGGGAGGGAGCTGTGCTGCTGTACTTGGCTGGGTGATTTTGAACCGGTTTCTATTCGCATGGCTAAGGGGCAAAACCTGTCATTGAATCCTAGCAAGATCAGCGGTTCCTGTGGCCGTTTGATGTGCTGTCTGAAGTATGAAAATGAATGCTACAGCTGCAAAGATAATGTATCCGAAAAAGATTCATCCAGAGAAGATAACTGTTGTGAGGAGTGAGCAAAAAATGGGGGTGCTCTATCTCTGCTCTACACCACTGGGCAATATGAGTGATATCACCAGGCGTGCCCTTGAGGTCCTGGCCGAGGTTGATTTGATCGCAGCAGAGGACACCCGCCATACCCGAAAGCTTTTGAGCCACTATGGGATTAATGCCAAAATCACCAGCTACCACGAACACAATGAACGGGAGAAGGCGCCTTATCTACTGAAAGAACTGGATTTAGGGAAAGAAATTGCCCTGGTGAGTGATGCAGGGACACCGGGCATATCGGACCCAGGGTACTTTTTGGTGCGGCAGGCACTGGCAGCTGGACATCAGGTAACTGTTCTGCCAGGCCCCTCTGCGGTCATCGCCGCACTGGTTGTTTCTGGTTTTTCACCCCATCCCTTTTATTTTTATGGCTTTTTGCCGCGCAAAAAAGGAGAGCGGCAAGACATATTGCAGGAATTGGAGGAAAACCCTTGGACAGGTGTTTTTTACGAATCCCCACACCGTCTTAGGGAAACCATCAAAGATTTTTGTGATCTTTGGGGTGCTGAGCGGCAGGTGGCTGTGGTACGGGAGCTTACAAAACAGTTCGAGGAGGTTTTCCGTGGCTCCTTTGCAGATGCATTTGATTATTTCTCTGCCGCACCCCGGGGTGAGATTACACTTGTTGTAGAGGGCAAGGGGAAAGAAGAAGAATGCATCACAGAGGCGCCTGAAATGATCAGAGATGCTGTGGATGCTCTTATTAAGGCGGGAGCTGAGCTTCACGATGCTTGTAAGGGGGTAGGGCGTGCCCTTGGGCTGAGTAAGAGCCAGGTATACAGGGTTTATCATAATCGTAAGTTAATATCCGACAAAGAAACCCCCTCTGTTTAAAGGGGGTTTAGGGAAAACTTTTGTAGACATCCTTCCTGGATAGGAAAGCAGTCTAGATGCGCCCATTCCTGCTTTTTGCAGGCTGGTGTTGGGCTTTCCCTGCATGAGATCGTAAGAATTCATCTGTTGGTTTTAGCCTGCTTCGTTAGCCATAGCCTTGGCGCACTCCTGGCAGATGTTTTTGCCGCGAAAATGGGTGATATTGTCGGCATTTCCACAGAAAATGCAGGCTGGTTCGTACTTCTTCAGGATAATCTTTTCCTGATCGACATAGATCTCTAACGCATCCTTTTCTGCGATACCCAGAGTGCGGCGCAGTTCAATGGGGATAACCACCCTACCAAGCTCGTCCACTTTTCTTACAACACCAGTTGATTTCATGCTCCTCCCCCTCTCTATTTATAATTCGACAAGATTCGCTAAGGAAAGCATACCATCTTTACCATTAACAGTCAACCTCTTTTTCAAAAAAATATAATATTTTTAAAGGATTTTTCAAAAATGGCTGATCTGTTACTTTTTTGGTATAATGAATCTTTAAGGTATATAAAATGACGAAAGGAGTAAAGTCTGGCAGTTTAGTGGTTGGCCGTTGGTCGTTGGAAAAGGGAAAAAGATCGATCTATACGAATAGCACAAAACGCAAAAACCGCCTACGGATCATCTAATCCAGGCTAGTGATGCTTTAGGCATCTGTTTCCGGCAGCCTCGATCCCTATTCCCACTTCCAACCTCCCGTTTCCCACTTCCCATTTTGCCAGGCGAGTTTATGAGTGATCGAATTTTTTATGTGACAACACCCATCTATTATCCCAGTGACAAACTTCATATCGGCCATGCCTATACCACTGTGGCAGCCGACTGTATAGCCCGCTACAAAAGAATGCGAGGGTATGATGTCTTTTTTCTGACTGGCTCTGATGAGCACGGGCAGAAGATTGAGAGAAAAGCATTGGAAAGCGGCACTGATCCACAGAGTTATGTGGACCGCATTGTGGAGTCCTTTCAGGAGCTATGGAAACAGTTGCTGATTACCAATGATGACTTTATCCGCACTACTGAACCCCGCCACCAGAAGGCAGTTCAGGCTCTCTTTCAAAAGCTTTATGATAAAGGGGATATCTATAAATCCTTTTATGAGGGGCTGTACTGTACACCCTGTGAAGCCTTCTGGCTGGAGCGCCAGCTTGTTGACGGCAATTGCCCGGACTGCGGGCGCCCGGTGGAGCATGTAAAGGAAGAAAGCTACTTTTTTAAGCTGTCTAAGTACCAGGACCAGCTCCTTAACTATATTGAAGAAAATCCGGATTTTATCCAGCCTCCATCTCGCCGGCATGAAATGGTTAACTTTATCAAAAGCGGACTTGAGGATCTCTGTGTTTCCAGAACAACCTTTCAATGGGGTGTACCTGTTCCTTTTGCACCAGGGCATGTGGTTTATGTTTGGTTTGATGCCCTGGTCAATTATTTGTCAGCTTTGGGCTGGCAGGATGGGGACCCGCGTTTTGAGCACTACTGGCCACATACAGTCCACCTGATGGCCAAGGATATCGTTCGCTTTCATGCGGTGATCTGGCCCATCGTGTTAATGGCCGCGGATATCCCCCTACCGCGCACTATTTTTGGCCATGGCTGGCTGCTTTTGGAGGGGGGAAAGATGTCCAAGTCCAAGGGGAATGTGGTGGATCCCCTGGTTTTGATCGACCGCTATGGTGTTGATGCGGTGCGCTATTATCTCCTGCGGGAGCTCCCCTATGGTGGTGACAGCTACTACAGTGAAGATGATTTGATCAACAGGATCAACACTGACCTGGCCAATGACCTGGGGAATTTAATCAGCCGTACACTGGGTATGGTGCAAAAGTATCAAGACAATGTTGTGGCAGCAGCTGGCATACCCCAGGGGCCAGACAGTGATTTGATCGAGTGTGCCATGCAGGTCAAAGATGAACTGGAGCAGCACCTGGAGCGCCTGGATTTCAGCAATGCATTGGCTGCTATCTGGAAGTTGGTGCGGCGTGCTAATCGTTATGTTGATGAAACAGCCCCCTGGAACCTGGTGCGTGATCCCAGTAAGAAGGAGCGCCTGCAGACTGTTCTTTACAACTTGAGTGAAGCTGTGCGTATTTTAACAATTTGGTGTTCACCCTTTATGCCGGCTTTCCCGGAGAGGGTCTTTGAGCAGTTTGGAATTGCCGGACGTCTGGATCTGCAGAGCTGGGACAGCACTGGAAAGTGGGGGCTGTTTCCTGCGGACCTGCGTGTCGAGGCTGGCCCTGGGGTCTTTCCCCGCATTCAGGTAGAAGGGGATAAAGAAAAGTTAGCAAGGGGAGGGAAACCCGCTGCAGAAAAGCAACAAAGGCCGCAAGAGCCCCAAAAGCCCCAAAAGCCGCAGATTACCATAGATGACTTTGCTAAGGTGGACCTGAGGGTCGCCCTGGTGAAGAATGCGGAAAAGATCAAAGGGGCTGACCGCCTCTTGAAACTAGAATTGGACTTGGGTTCGGAAACCAGGACGGTTGTAGCAGGTATTGCCCAGCACTATACCCCGGACTCCCTGGTCGGGAAAAGGGTGATTGTTGTGGCTAATCTGACTCCAGTAAAGCTGCGGGGTGTTAAATCCTGTGGGATGATACTGGCGGCAAATGATGGTGAGCGCTTGGGAGTCTTGACTGTAGAAGAGGAGATTCCTCCAGGTACCCCTGTTAGTTAAAGATATTGGAAACCGGAGGCCGGTATTTGGAATAGATGTAGAAGGCCGAAGTTGGAAGTTAGCAATGGGTGGCTCTATACCACCCAGGTATTACCAGCAGAGGGTGACAGGAGAGGCGGAAACCAGGGGAATATCTCGGAACCTGCACCAAGCGGGTCCCGGAGGTTTTTCTGAGTTTCCGGCCTCTGACTTTTATTTTAGGTCGGAGTGATGAATATGGCAGGCATCATTGATACTCATGCCCACCTGGATGACAAGAAATTCGAAAATGATCTTCAAGCTGTCCGAGAGAGAGCCTTGCAAGCCGGGGTGACCAAGATTATCTCTGTGGGCGGCGACTTTACTTCATCCCGTCGCGCTGTGA
>JBASML010000120.1:0-2196 GCA_049656845.1 Syntrophaceticus sp. | reverse complement strand
GTATTATACCAGGGATGGGAGTTTTAAGCGAGACTCTTCTGGAGCTTTGGTTACCTCAGATGGCAACCGGGTTGAGGTGGCAGGTGCGCGCCCGCTGCCTGACACGGACAGTATTATCATCACCCGGGATGGCAGGCTTACTTTTATGGATGACCAGGGAAATGAAGTTGATGCGGGCAGCCTGGTTATTGTACAGTTTGATAACCCCGCCGGGCTAGAAAAGGTAGGGCATAATCTCTACCGGGCTAGTACGGCGTCTGGGGCAGCGAACAGATCCCTTGCGGGGAGTTCAATAGAACAGGGATATCTGGAAGCATCTAATGTTCAAGTCGTGGATGAGTTGGTCAGCCTGATTACTGCACAGCGTGCTTATGAACTGAACGCCAAGGCGGTTCAGGCATCAGATGAAATGCTCTCCATTGTGAACAACCTTCGCCGGTAGAGTGGCAACTGCATAGATTACAGTGGCAGCAGACGGCTCTATGACCAACACTTTTCACAGTTGAGTAGTGATGATCAATGATTGTGGAATAGCGACTTTCTCCACTGTGTACAACCTCCGTGGTTAAGGTGGCTGTTTTTCTGGTTGATTAGAAAAAGGGGGGGGTAAAATGGCTGGTATTTATGGTTTAACAAATCAGGTTGTCAGTAATTCAACAAATGTTTCTATCAATGATCAGGATGCCAGGTTGAAAGAGGTCTGCCAGGAGTTTGAGGCACTCTTTTGGATGCAGATTTTAAAGACAGGGCGCAGTTCGGTACCAGGTGGGGGACTTTTTGGGCAGAGTTCGGAGCAAAATTATTATATGAGCCTTCTGGATCAACAGTATTCCCTAATTCTGGCCAAACAAGATACTGGCTTGGGTAGACTGCTTTATGAACAACTGCGTTCCAGGGTCTAATCACCCCGCATACTACATACTATGAAAGGAGGATGAATGAAAGGAGGGGCTAATATTGCCGCAGATAGACCAGGAACTAACCTTGACCAACCGGGAAAGGATGGAAGGCACAGGGGTGCAGAAGGTGGTGAGTTTCGATGACCACGAAATCATATTGGAAACAGGGCTTGGTTCGCTGACCCTGCGAGGGGAAGGGATGCACATCACCCACCTGGACCTGACCGCAGGAGAGCTGGTCGTTGAAGGGCTAATTACCTCCCTGGAATATAGTGAGCAGCGCAGTGAAAAAATCAAGGCAAAGGGTAAAAATATTCTCGAACGTCTCATCAAATGACCCAGACCGTTAGCCAGGATTTATTGCTGGTTTTGACCATCATAGGTCTGGGGGCAGGGATCGGCTTTTTTTTTGACTGTTACCGGCTGCTGCGTAGAAAAACCAAGCCGAGCTATTTCTTCACACAGTTGAGTGACCTGCTCTTTTGGCTTATTTGTGCAGGGCTAATCTTTTATGTCTTTTTTTGGTTAACAGGAGGAGAAATACGCTTTCTTACCCTCCTTTTCCTACCTGCTGGGATGGCTCTCTATTTCAAGTTTGCCAGTCCCTATCTTAGAGAACCCCTTTATTTTTGTTTTTTACAAATTGGCTGTGGCTTACGATTTTTGCTAAGTGTGCTAATTTTTGGCCTGCATGTTCTTCTTTATCCATTTCGTCTAACTGTATGGGTTATCAATTTTGCCCTGCAGTTTCTCTGTGGTCTCTTTCGCCTACTGCTCCTTCCCTTCCGTTATTCTTGGCGGGTGGTCTGGCGCCAGATTCGGGAATGGTGGAGAAGAAGAAAGTAGTTGAGCAAACCTGGCCCGGAAGTTGTCCCAGAAATTAAAAAGTGTTTTGTGTGGAGAAGGAATTTATAACTCTAAAGAGAAATAGTAATGATATTATCCACAATATGTCCACATTATGTGGATAAACTGTAACATAGTAAGGTGGAGATAAGTGCAGCTAGAAATTCGCGGGGCAGAAAAACTAAGTTTCCGGGAGAAACAAGCTGTCATTCTCAAAGAAACTGGCAGCAGCAATGAGGAAATTGCCAAAAGAATGGGGATCAATACTGCTACAGTAGCGACACTTCTCAGCAGAGCTCGCAGTAAGGGCTATGAGGTTGTTATTGTGATTCCAACAACCCTTGGTTTGTTCGGAGGGGAAAATGAGGAGGAGGTTTAGCAGCAGGTGGGGAAAAAACGCGGTCGGGAACGGCTATTTGAAATAAAGCGAAGAAAAATAATAAGGAAAAGG
>JBASML010000119.1:0-2266 GCA_049656845.1 Syntrophaceticus sp. | reverse complement strand
AAACAGCCCTGTTCAGTGAGGGATGTCCTTATAGCCATTGGAACAGCCCACTTCAACTTTATAAAAGAACGCACCCACATCGCCCGCATTTTGGCAGATGAATACAACAACAGCCAGTCACCCTGGGCGACTGAACTGCTGCTGCAGCTCAGAGAGCGCCGCATCTCCATGTTCTCCTCTCTGCTCAGCCAGGGAATTGAGCTGGGAGAATTCCGCATGATAGATCCCCGCACAGGTGCAGAGGTCTTTCTGGGGGTTCTCGGCGCCCTCTGTATGCCGGTTCTTTGTAGAAGCCAAAACAACGAAGGCGCAGCTGTGGATACAGAAGCTGTAGAAGAGCGCTTCTATCATGGCATCGATCTCTTCTTCACCGGCATCCTGAGCTAAACATATTATGTAATTATTTCCATTAACAAGGAAGGATTTAAGATACAGTTGTAGAAGTCTAAAAAAGAGATCGGCGAATCCGGTTTCCGTTTTCCGGCCTCCGACTTCCGGCATCCGACATCTAAAATGAAAGGTGTGACACTATGCTGCGTGTTGCGGCAGTGGGCTGCTACAGCATCGATCATCCAGGTGATGAGGTGGAATTAACCGCAGCTGCGGCTTCCCTGCGGGCGCTCTCCCCGGGCATGGAGATCACGGTTTTCTCACATAATCCCCGGGAAGTGAGCAAGGTTCCCGGTGTACGGGCTGTCAGCAGGTGGAACCCCTTTGCTGTGTTTTATACACTTTTAAGATCCGATATTGTTCTCAGCTGTGGTGGGGATGCTCTCCAAGATACTGAAAGGATAGGAAGCCTGCTCAACCACCATTTGACGATTTTAACGGCAATGCTCTTCAATAAGCCCGTTGTCTGCTACGCCCAGGGGGTTGGACCCCTAAAAAGCTTATGGAGGCGCCGTCTGGTGCGCTTTGTCGGTGATCGCATCGACCTGATCACGGTCCGCAGCCAGGCATCAAAGGATAACCTTCTGAAAATGGGGGTAGAGCGTCCTCCCATTGTGGTGACCGCCAATCCAGTCTTTGCTGTAAACCCCGGGCAGTTTGACAAAGAATTAGGACCCTCCCTGATGGAACAGATCCGGGCAGAGGCATCCCAGCAAGAGCAACAAGAACAAAAAGAAGAAGGGAAGATCTTCATAAGTATCCCCAAAAAAAATGCGGAGGAAGAAGAGGGGGAAGCAGAAGGAGAGGGAAAACCCCTCCTAGGAGTAGTCCTGCAGGAATTGGAGGGCCCTTGCGAATACAAGCACGCAATTGCTTCAGCTGCTGACCGGCTGGTGCGGGAGGGGTGGGAGGTGCTGCTGCTGCCCTTCCAGTACCCCGAGGACCTGCAGGTCTGCCAGGAGGTCAGCTGGATCATGCAGGAGCCCAGCCTTCAGTATCGGGAGAAGCCGTCACTGGAGCAGCTGTTCAGCCTTTTCGGAGAGGTGAATCTGCTGCTGGGGATGCGCCTGCCTGCACTGATCATGGCTTCAGTGATGCGCAAACCATGTATTGGGATCGCTGTCAACGATAAAATCACTAAGTTTCTAAAGGCAATAGAGCAGCCAAAAGCTGTCAGCCTTGAGGATTTAGATGCTGACAATTTATACGAACGGATTATGTCTACCCATAAAGAGGAAAATGAGATCACCTCCCATCTGGACCAGGTGCTGATTCAGCTGCGCCAGCAGTCCTGGGACTCCGCCGGACTGACACTGAGTTTCTTTTATTCCCGCTACCCCCACAGAAGATCTGACACCTCCCGCAGTGCCGGATGGGGTGAACGCAAATCCGGCAGAACAGTCAACGGCTCCGGAGGGCGTTTCTCTTAACGGATTAGAGGGAGGGATCTCCTGATCTATTTTGATAGGAGAACGGAGGAGATTGGGGTACGGCAGACTGGGATTACAGACCGAGTTAAATCGTTACAATAGGACCGTCCCGGTGTCATGACCGGTAGCAATGGCAATATTAACATTCTAATAAGGATAAGGAGTGAACCAAGTGACAAGGGAAGAAGCATTGAAACTGATCGAGGAGAAGGTAAAAACCCAGGAACTGATTCATCATATGCTGGCTACTGCTGCCATCATGGAGGGGCTGGCTGAAAGGCTCGGCCAGGATAAGGAGAAGTGGTATTTGACGGGCCTTCTGCATGACATCGACTATGAAGAGACCAAAGATGACCCGGACCGGCACAGCCTGGTGGCTGCGGAATGGCTGCAGGAACTTGGCTTGGACGAAGAACTGGTGCATGCGGTGAAATCCCACAATGACC
>JBASML010000118.1:0-1772 GCA_049656845.1 Syntrophaceticus sp. | reverse complement strand
TTGTTGTACCGGTGGGTTTAATGTGCGCAGACTAACAGCTCCTAAAACCAATCCGCACAAAAAAACCCCAACTGCCATGACAATAGGAATTAACAATCCCTTTCCAGCATTGATGGCAATAGGAGTTCTTGTCCAGCGCATGGTTTACCTCCCCCCAAAACTTTCCTCCCATAGAAGATTCTATGCAGGGAAAAATAAACCAATTACTTAGTTAGTAAAATCGTTGCAATAAAAAGTGTTCTGACAAGTAGTATGTGGCTAACACATCCTCTAATGCCTTACCGCTGGCAGCAACAAGAGCAATCCCCCTTCCTTCATCCTCTGCAATCTCGGATGCTCTTTCTATGGCTTTCGCCGCATTTTTCCATCCTGTACACCCGGGTGTACGTGCCACAGTACCTGTCAGTACAGGTGCACCCGCAGTAAATGCTGTATCAAAGGCCGCTCCACCACAGTCAGTGACAGCTACCACAATCATATCCTTAAAATCTACCAGTTTTGCGGTTTCTGCACCCTGGTTGGGGTAGATGCCCGCCTCTTTGATCCCTTCTGCATGAAGCCCTTTCAGGAAGCCTTCTGCTCTCTCCTGGCGCTCCGCGCTTCTACCGATCCTCGGCTCGGCTATCACCACCACTTCAGTATCCAATTCATCGGCCATCACGGCGGCGTATTTGCCTATTGCTGCAGGATTCACCGGCACAGGTGCCCTACAAGATACAGGACTTGCCCCCAGCACCAAGGCTGCCCCTTCCTGAAGGGCGACTTCCAGTGTTGTGCTCATATCGATGACATCTACGATTACAACAACCTGCCCACTGCAGGCGGCATGATATGCCCCACTGGCATCAGTTGTTACAGAGATCACTCTATTCCTTGTCACCTGCGTCTCCCCTTTGCTATCTGACAACTTTTCCATAAGTCCCTCCACCTCCGGCCGTAAGAACCAGTTTGCCCTGGCGCGCCTCCTGAATAACCTTACCTATCCTTTCCCCCACCACCTCTATGAGATCTTGATAGCTCACAGAGTGCAAAACATTCATCTCTGTTCCAAAATGCTCCAAGAGCTTGGAGACTGTTTTCGGGCCTATCCCCGGCAGAAATAGTAGAGGAACCTGATAATGATAAGGGGGTCGCTCCGGAGGATGACAGGGCCCATCTTGATCACTGATCTCTTGAATCCTGTCTAGAACTCCTTTGACAATCTTAGTTGTCCCACAGGTAGGGCAAGATGTAGCCGGAGAATCAACACTGGCTATCTCGCCACAGGATAGACAAAAAGTGCGATGGTATTTACCCAGCCTGGGATCTAATCCGTAGTTGGCTAGAACACGGCGCTCTTCTAATCCCTGAAGAGCCATAAGCAGTTCCTCAAAACTTGGTTCGGCAAGCAGTAAAACATTATACTCACGCCCCAGGTTCTTCAGAGAATGGGCATCTGAGTTGCTCAAATAGGTAAGTGGTGCCAACTCTGTTAAGTGATCAGCCAAAACAGTATCAGCGCTCAAACCCAGTTCCAGGGCAAAAACCTGATCAAAATTATTATCTCCCAGCAGTTCTTTGATCCGATCAGTGCACTGGCCGTAAACACCCTTATGTGGTGTGAAGGCATGGGCGGGCATAAAAATACCGGAACGCTCCACAACCTCCTCCAGAATCACCCGGGCCGGGAGGTAACAGCGTTGGGTACTCAACTCCGGATTGGTCACCTGCTCTGCTAAAAAATCAGAAAAAGAACGAAGTTCAGCAAGGGTAGGGAAATAAGCCAGCCAGTG
>JBASML010000117.1:0-1589 GCA_049656845.1 Syntrophaceticus sp. | reverse complement strand
CCAGATACCAGCTGTCTATCCCCTGTTCTCCGCCCTTAGTCTTCCTACCACACCTGCCAGAACATCCAAAATATAATCAATATCATCTATGGTTGTAGAGCGGCCCACGGTTATCCTGATGGTTCCTGCCCCCTCTTCTTCTGACAAGCCGATAGCCTCAAGCACATGGGACAATTGTGAAGAACCGGAACTACAAGCAGAGCCTGTGGAAACAGCAATTCCCTCCTGGTCCAGCCCCACAAGCAAACAATCCCCCTTGGTGCCACGAAAACTGACATTGATATTGTGGGGGAGTCTTTTTTTGGCGTGTCCATTTAATTTAGCATCAGGTATCTGTGCCTTGATGCCTTCTATTAACCGGTCACTCAACATTTTATATTTCATGCTTTCCGAAAGATGTTCCTTGGCTGCGATCTCAGCAGCTTTACCCAACCCTACAATACCAGGGAGATTTTCGGTCCCTGGCCGGCAGACCCTTTCCTGCCCACCCCCATAAATAAGGGGTTCCAGCTGAACCCCCTCTCTAATGTAAAGCGCCCCTGCTCCTTTGGGCCCATAAATCTTATGCGCTGAAATAGAAAGAAGATCAACTTGCAGATCTTCAACATTTAATGGGAGATAACCAGCTGTCTGGACTGCATCAGTATGAAAGATAATATCATGTTCCCGGGCAATTTTACCGATTTCGGGAACCGGTTCTATGGTACCGATCTCATTATTGGCATGAATAATAGTTATTAATATAGTATCCCGACGAATAGCTTTTTTAACATCGTCAGGATCCACAACCCCATCTCTATTTACAGGAAGAAATGTCACCTCAAACCCATTTCGAGCAAGCTTCTGACAGGGATCAAGCACCGCATGGTGTTCAATAGCAGAAGTGATAATATGTCTGCCCCGCTCTTTATATGACAGGGCGGTTCCCATAACAGCCAGGTTGTCCGCCTCTGTACCCCCACTGGTAAAGACGACCTCCTGCTGTCCTGCCCCGAGTAAACGAGCAACCCTCTCCCTGGCAACTTCCAGATGCTGCTTTGCAGCGCGGCCATAAAAATGGAGGCTGGAAGGATTTCCGAAATGCGTTTCCAGCACCTTGTGCATCTCTTGTAATACATCCGGATGAACTGGAGTCGTAGCTGCATGATCCAGGTAAACTTGTCTCCTTGGCATCATTACCCTACCTCCTTAAATAATAGTGGTCGGAAGCCTAATGTCAGAGGTATGAACCACCCCACTAACCACCAATGTTATCTTATGTTTCTTTTTTTTGTAATGATTCAAGGTATGCTTTAATATATTTTTCCCTTCCGGATTCCGATGGCTCATAATATTTACGCCCCTGCAGAGGATCCGGCAAATACTGCTGAGGAACATAGTTTCTTTTATAATTATGCGGATATAGATAACCCTCTCCATGCCCCATACTTTTCGCTCCATAGTAGCTGGTATCCCGCAGGTGTTTAGGCACTTCCCCTAAATCTCCTTTCTCCAGATCCCGCAGTGCCCGTCCAATACCTTTATAAACACTGTTGCTCTTAGGAGCACATGCCACATAGAGTGCCGCTTCAGCTAAAAGCAGCCTCCCC
>JBASML010000116.1:0-10865 GCA_049656845.1 Syntrophaceticus sp. | reverse complement strand
ATACGCAGTGGTCAAAGAGAATCAGGTTGGATCCTGGCTGGCACGCTCCCAATTCAGCCCTTACATACAAAAGAATTGTATAGATAAAAAGTTATTTACCGTGAATGAAGACGGCCACTACCATTGTGTTTTTCACATCACCACCCTCGGTGATAAGGAATTTAAAACCTACACCGAGGAAAACGGGCTTGATTGGGCAGATTTTCAGGATACCAAGAATTTAAAGGGAATCCTCATTAATAAAAGCATCATACAGGATGCCAAACTTACAGAGTATAACCCACTGCAGATTAAGGCGGGCGAAAAGCTCCTGCTGGCGGGACTCCAAGATGGTGAAGAAGCAGAGGCAGCAGATTTTACAATAGAGGTCGGCGCAGTAACTGACAGCTTTCCACTGGGTGTTTCCTCAGCCAACATTGGGTCTGCTAAGATGATTGTCTCTGAAGAGGTGTTTGCTGCTATCGACTCACTGCTGCAAAAAGGCAGCCCGGATACGGCTGGTCACGGACGCCCCACATGGCTTTATCTATGCACAAAAGACAGCGCCGGCCTGGCGACACAGATCCGCACTATTTTTGAAGATTATGATGATCGGTGTTCCCTGTGGCTTTATGATGTGGAAGCAGAAAAACAGGATATGGAGCGCGGGAATACAGTGATCTCCATCTTTCTATACGGTTTCATCACCCTGATCACCCTTATCGGTGTCACCAATATATTCAACACCATCAGCACCAATGTCGCCCTGCGCCGACGAGAATTTGCCATACTCCAATCCATGGGGCTGACCCCCAGAAGCTTTAACAAGATGATCAACTATGAAAGCATCTTTTATGGCTTGAAAGCCCTTCTCTACGGCTTGCCTGTCAGCATCTTAATCAGCGTATGGATGTACAACTCCTTCGGCAATATGTTTGAGTTTACCTTCATCCTGCCGTGGAAAGAGATCCTCTACTGTGTGGCCGGGGTATTCGTAATTGTCTTTATCACCATGCTACATGCCAGCGCCAAACTGAAAAATGACAATATCGTCGAAGCTTTAAAAGAGGAAAATTTGTAGGCAGTGAACTATTCCTTCTTTCTCTGCAAAATAATAATACAAAGGGAGAAGAACATGGAGGAATTATCCACATGGATGGAGAAATAATAAGCATCAGGTGTGGTAAAGATAACTTGGATTTTGGATAGGTTTTTGCACGGATCATGCCAATTGCAGTAGCGTGTGGTAAAAACCTTGGGCCATCAAGAAATATGATTATTGGGAGGGGAATGATGTTTTACAGGATCTTTCTAGTCCGAATACTTGAATCATTATCACTACTTTTATCACAAAATTCCAGAATTTCAACTGAACAGTATCGCCTCAGCCATTACTCAAAAACCCACAGTATTAGTGGGAAAGAACCTTTCAGCGAGATAATCAAGCAGGCCAGTGAAAAATACGGTGTTGATGAAAAGGTTATTAAGGCAGTAATCAAACATGAGTCAGCCTTCAACCCCCAGGCAGTTTCCCGGTGTGGAGCCCAGGGGTTAATGCAGCTCATGCCTGCTACTGCTAAATCACTTGGTGTTAGTGATGCCTTTGACACAGAGCAAAATATTATGGCCGGTACACGTTACCTAAAACAAAAACTTGATGAGTTTGATGGTAACCTGCACCTTGCCCTGGCGGCCTATAATGCAGGAAGTGGCGCAGTGCGTAAATATGGGGGTATCCCCCCTTATAAAGAAACACAAAACTATGTCAATCAAGTAATGAAATCTATAGTAGATTATACAGCCTAAGCACTATCACTAAAGCAGGGGCAGACCTCTCGTGGTGCCATCTAAGCAGCATTGACGCCTACAATGAAAACCAATTGTATACCTTGACGACCTACTGCTGGACTTCCGACTCCAGGTCGAACAGAACAACAGCTCACTTCGAGTGAAAACCCTAGATGCCCTCATGATTATTCTTCACCACAGTTTACAGGAAACAGCACTGTAAACTTCGTTCCCCTATCCTTGCTGCTGCTGACGATAATCCTACCATTATACCTTTCCACAACAGATTTTACAGAAGCCAATCCAATTCCCCGGTTGCTCCCCTTCTTTGTAGAAAATCCCAACTGAAATATTTTCTCCCGTAGTTCCTGGGGCAGATAACCAGGATTGACGGTTTGAAAAACAAAAAATCTAGGTGTTTCGAAAATTTTAAAAAAAACTTTTCTGTCCTCGTCAGGCAATGGTTCCACTGCATCAAAAGCATTATCAATCAGATTCCCCACCACCGCTATCAGATCCAGCGGCTTAACACTCAGCCCATCCAAATTCGAATCTACAATTATCTTAAACGAGATCTTCTTAGTTGCTGCCAGATCCTCTTTAGCCAGAAACAGTGCCGACAACTCAGGCACATTAAGCTGCAGTATTTCACCTGTGATACGTACTTGCTGACATAAATCTTCTATATACTGCTGGGCTTTATCTATCTTATCAGTCCTCATAAGAGCATAAACAACCTGTAGATGATTGACAAAATCATGCCTCTGGGCGCGAATTGCCCTCACCAACTCATTTAAATGTTCAATATAAAAGTTTTGAATCTCTAAGACTTTCCCCTGTTTCGCAACCAAAAATATATATCTAGCTAAAATAATCAAAATTAAAACTGTTATCAAGACTAGTATAATAAAAATAAGTGAAAATAAATTAAAAGAAACCACTTCTGGTTTCCGAAACAAGCTATGGAAGTAAAAAGAGTAGATTACCAAACCAAAAACAAGCAAAAAAGCAATACCCAGAACAATTATCGCACCCATAGAATATCTATTAGAATATCTATCTTTCATGGTCATTAAACCACCTTAGGTCATTTAACTCCCGAACATTTAGCAGTACTAGATGATACCGCCTACAGACAATAATCAGCAAGATTAAAAAAACATATTCCGGTAAAGGTAAGAGTAATTTCTGTATAGGATCTGCCAAAGCAATATTTATGTCGATTCCTATCAATTTAGTAGCAGCAAAAATAGTAGCGATTTCGGTCATTCCCACAATAATGAGCCCTAAACCGGAGACGATTATAGATGAAACAACATCTATTTTGCAGAAATAAACAATCAATAAAATCAACACTGGCAATACAATGATAGTGTTAATACCAGGGATCGGAGTAAAATACCTGACCACAGCTATAATTGGCGCTCCGACAACTGCAATGAGTACTACATTTTTCATCTTGGGCTCATACCCAGTTAAAACCAAAGATAACGAAACTACAATAATTATTTCGGGTATGTACCGAAAAATAATCAGAGATAAGGAGATCTCATCCACCTAACAACGCTCCTCAAGCAGGCAATTCAGCCTCGAATCTTGTAAAATAAGCTCACATTAGATAATTCAACTCTTTTCAGGCATTTCCCTGCATTAAAGACGAAATTGACGGCATTTTTTGAATAATGGCTACTTGAGGGCTACTTGGGCCACTTTTCCTTGGTTTATATTAACAAACCAAGGAAATTATAGAGAACAGCCATGGTTGCTATCCCTACCAGCAAAGTAATGAATAGATTTTTGAACTTGACTGCTACAATAATCGTAGGTATGAATGCCCAAATATAAATATTCTGCATACTAATATCGATCACCCCTTGAGGAGCAAGAACACTTAAAGCAGTCAATCCCCCTAAAACTGCCGGGGCTACAAAGGACAGCCATTCATTAACAACTGCAGGAAATTCATAGCGAGAAAAAAAGGCAACAGGAAAGATGCGCGGCGTAAGGCTGACTATAGAAACCCCAATGATCATCGCCCAGATATTAATGTTTTCCATTAATAATCACCCCTATAGTTGCACCAATAATAGTAGCTATAATGATGTTTGAAAGATTATCCATCGTCGCTGGAACCAGATAGCCAATAATCAAGCAGGTTATAGCTGTAAATACAGCAACCAAGATATCTGTTCGCCGATTGATCATCAAGACCAATAAACAGATATACATGGCAGGCAGAGCAAACCCTAATCCCAACTGGTCCGTATTGGTTATAAAGCTGCCTAATACCGCCCCTAAAAGAGTGCTACCTATCCATCCCAAGTGGGAGGTCAAGTTTAATCCCGCCAGGTAGGACGCAGTCGCGGGATGGTTCTGATAGTGGTTCATAGCAACAGCGTAGGTTTCATCGGTCAAACCGTAGGAAAGCAGACTAGCCACCAGTGGCTGCACCCGGTCTTTCAAATATGGTACAGTTGAAGTGGCAAAAAGCAGATACCTCAAATTAACCAGGGTATTGGCCATTATAATTGTAATCACTGCTCCCCCGGCCTGCATAATTCCTATAGCTATATACTGTCCAGCTCCAGTAAAACAGAGCACCGACATCATAGTGGCCTGAGCAACAGACATTCCTGCCTCCTTGGCCAACACCCCAAAAGCAAACCCCAAAGGAAGATACCCCAATACTATGGGAATCGCCTCTTTAATACCTTGTTTCAATTCATTCTGCTGCATTTACCTATCACCTTCCAAGTGCAAGATGTTCTGTTTTGCTATGAGCAACAAACCCGTCCTTTTCCCAACCACCAACCGGAAAAAATGGAAACCGAAG
Organism: Syntrophaceticus sp.; assembly: GCA_049656845.1. Lineage (GTDB taxonomy): Bacteria > Bacillota > DSM-12270 > Thermacetogeniales > Thermacetogeniaceae > Syntrophaceticus. The sequence continues at coordinate 6,265 of JBASML010000116.1, read as the reverse complement.
TCCGGGAATCGGAGGTCAGAAGTCGATTCCCACCTCTAACCTCACACTTTCCACATTTCATAAAAACAGCCAGCCACCGTCGATCACCGGAAAACTGGCCGCTTAAAAACTTTTCGAAACCATCTGATACGATTCTACAGCTAACCTGCGGACTCCTTCCATAATAAATAACCGCCGGCGAACTTTCCAACCAGCGGTTATCCAGGTTGATAGACTATCAACATCTTTTCAACCTCTTTTGTTTTTTTTCATTTCTTCCAAGATGTAATCGTAGAGGAGATACATCTCGTCATAGGGAAACTCATATTCCATTTTTTTCTCTTCAGCCTTTGGGCAAGGAGCTATGGTCAAATACCTCTCTTTATTCCTCCTATTCATCTCCTTCAGTGCCACTGCCATTTTCCTCAACTCCTTTCCCAGCTCTCGCCGGATTGTTATATTATTCACTAATAAACATATGCAAAAAACGTGCCAGAAGATAACTGCATAATTATCAACATAAATACTTAACCATAGCAGCCTGCCTGTGCAAATTACCTCTATACAGCCGTTTTAAGGATACAATATACCTCAGCAATAATAATCTGTTCAAATTGCTGCCGGTTTTTCGTATCAACTTCCGAAATTACGTAATACTTCCTTTCCCATAACAATTTTTCGGAGGTTAAAAAGTTGTATCACTGCATTACAAAGTGCTACTACGATATAATTTTCTATGCGTAGAGAAAACAGGACATCTCCCCCTAAAATAATTGGTTGACGTGTTAACCATCTCTGTTGTATACTGTGTAGGGTTTTAGTTAATACCCTAACTTTCTTTTTGCCCTCATTGGCCAAGACATGGCTTACCTGTTCAAAAAGGAGCAGTGATTTATTTGTGGAGATGGGCTAATTTTGTCGTTAAACAGAGAAAGATATTACTGATCATCGCTTCTGTTTTGTTGATACCAGCCATATTTGGCTACCTACAAACACAAATAAACTACGATGTCACCGACTATCTACCCAAACACCTGGGCTCCAAACAAGGCCAGGATATTCTGGAAAAAGACTTCCGCATCGCGGCTAATGTCTATGTCATGGTCGAAAACCAGGATCCCTACCAGGTTGCCCAATTAAAAGAACGCATTCAAAAAGTACCTGGTGTGGAAAAAGCCAGCTGGCTGGATGACCTCTATCACCCCAGTGTACCTTCATTTTATATACCTGAAGAGATACGAAAAAACTTTGAGTCTGGAGATGCATCCATTATCCAGGTGCAGTTCATCCACAATTCCACATCCAATATCACTCAAGAGGCGGTCAAAGAAGTCCGCCGGCTGGCCGGGCCAAAAGCCTCTGTCAGCGGTTTTCCTGTAATTCTCCTTGACCTGAACAATGTCTTTGCAAAAGAACAATATATATATATCTTAATAGCAGTAACCGCTATTTTTCTTGTTCTGTCCCTGTCTACCAGTTCTGTGCTGCAGCCTATCCTGCTCTTAATTACAGTAGGGTTTTCCGTGGTCTACAACATGGGAACCAATGTTTTTATGGGATCTGTTTCCTACATCACCCAGGCTGTGGCAGCTGTTTTACAGCTGGCCGTAACTATGGATTACGGCATCTTTCTGATCCACCGCTTCGAAGAGGAAAAGGATAGGCATGATAACACAGATGAGGCCATGGCAGTGGCCCTTTCCCGTACAGGCACTGCCATCACCTCCAGTGCTTTAACCACAATTGCCGGTTTTCTGGCTCTGGCAACAATGCAGTTCGGCCTTGGACATGATATGGGAATAGTTCTGGCTAAAGGTGTCATTTTCAGCCTGATATGCATCCTGCTTTTGCTGCCAGGGCTGATCTTGATTTTTCAAAAGCAGATCGAACACTCCCAGCATCGCATACTGCTGCCCAGTTTTACTAAGGCGGCAAACCTGGTGGTCAATCACCGCACAGCATTCCTGGTTCTCTTCCTGGTTCTCTTGGTCCCGGCTTTTTTTCTCAAACAGGATGTTGGTGTCTTTTACAGCCTGGAAAAGGGACTATCCAAGGAGATCACTGCAGTGGCTGATGCTGAACATTTGAAACAGAAACATGGTGTCGCAGAAGTTGTTTACGTTATTTTCGAAGACCGCGGCCTTGCCCGGGAACAGCTGCTCACAGAACGCCTTAAAACCATCCCTGAGGTTAAATCAGTAAACTCCCTGGTTGGGTTTACAGGACCCCATATCCCCGAAGAATTCATCCCCGATGATGTGCGATCAGAGTTTCGCGGCGGCCGCTATGCCTACTGTGCAGTGGAACTAAGCACCGGGCAGGCAGACAGCCGAACAGATAATGCCTTAAACCAGATTAAAAAAACCACCAACTCACTTTATAAAAATGTTTATTTAAGCGGTGAAGCCGCCCTAACCCAAGACTTGAGAAACCTTACCAATAAAGACCTTGCCCGGGTGAACATGATCTCGGCCCTGGCCATTGCTGTGATCATCGCCCTGGCATTTTCCTCACTGACACTTCCAATTCTTCTGGTTTTAGCAATCCAATTTTCCATCTGGGTCAACCTATCAGGTGCTTTCCTCAGCGGAACCGAACTCTACTTTGTAACATACCTGGTGCTGGGATCAGTGCAGCTTGGTGCAACAGTGGACTATGCCATCCTGCTCACCAGCAAATATAAAGAGTCACTTAAGGATAATCCCCCTCAAGAGGCCATGCGCCTGGCCGTAGAACACAGCGGCCGCTCTATTTTGACCAGCTCACTGACACTTACGGTCAGCACCATAGCTGTGGCTTCTTTTTCCAAGATAAAAATGGCCGGACAAATGTGCGGAATGCTGGGGGTAGGTGCATTTATCAGCATGCTCACCATCCTCTTCATCCTGCCCTCACTGCTTTTACTGAGCGACAAGGTGATCGCCCGCACTACCTGGAGGTGGCCGCAGGCTGCATCTAAACAGATACATCAAATAGAAAATAACCACTAAGGAGGATCTCTATGAAAAAACGCTTTCTGGTTTTGTTTCTTGTGTTTGTGTTGCTCTTCCCCTATCCCGCCGCAGCTGCTGTGGAGAAAAACGAAACAGTCTATGGGCTGCTGGCCAATGACGGCGCAGTCAAAGAGTTGCGGGTGGTCAACTGGGCATATGGAACACCTGATGGAGATACCTGGACCGACTATGGCATCTACAGTGAGGTCAACAACAGCGGCTCTGATATCAAACCCCGGATAGGTCAAGACCAAATATCCTGGCCATCTTCGGCTTTCACAGAAAAGGGGCTGTTCTACCAGGGCATCACCGATAAGAAACTACCCTTTAAAATTGTCATCGATTACACCCTTGATGGCAAGCCGATCAAACCAGCGCAGCTGGCCGGAAAAAGCGGGAAACTAAAACTAGAAATTCACTTAGAAAACCTTTCTCAACAAAGTGTCAAGCTAACCTATAAAGGTCAACAGGGAAAGCAGTTTTCAGCAGAAGAAACCCTGTATACACCCTTTATGTTCCAGGTTTCCACAGCTATACCCGCAGGAAAATGGAAAAACATAAAAACACCCGGTGCCAGCCAGGTGGTAGTTGGAGATGAAATCCAGGTAGGATGGATGGTCTTTCCCTTCCCAAAAGAGGAGATCTCTTTGGAGATGCAGGGAGAAAACATCGAGCTCAACCCTATCGAAATCACCGTTCTGCCATCAGTTCTTCCTTTGCCATCATTAGATATGGAGGGCGAATTGAACCAACTGATCGGTGGCCTCGGACAGCTGGAAAGCTCACTGAATAAGATGGGATCTGCGGCCCAGGAGATACAGCACAACCAGGAAAAAATCGCTGATGGCTGCAGTCAGGTTGCTGCAAGCATCGGAGAGTTAGAGAAAGGTGTGAAAGGAGCTTACAAGGGATCTGAACAGCTAGCTGGTGGGCTGGAGGAATTGCGCAAACAGTTGGCTGCAGCAAACGAACAACTGACCCAGCAGCAAATACAGCAGACCAAGGAGTTAATCGAACAATTATATCAGTTAAAGCAATCAATCCCGCAAGATAATTATGAAGCTCATATGCATATCGATGCTCTAATCAACAACCTTCAAAATCCTAATCATGTTTCTCCTCAAGCAAGTGACCCGCTGTCCCCGCTTATTAATGCCGTAAACCAACTCAACAGCGGCCTGGGTGAGATTTACCAGGGAACCCAACGCCTTGCCCAGGAGACACCGGCGCTGAGCGAAGGCATGAAAGAGCTGGCCCAGGGTCAGGGGCAGCTTGCAGATGGGCTTTTTAAAGCAGCAGACGGCGTATCAACAACTAAAAAAGAATCAGGAGGCCAGTTCAATGAACTGATACGCGGCCAGGCTGTCACAGATAAGCTTGAGGAACTAGCAGATGACTATAAATCTTTTATGGATAACACCAACAATCAAAAAAGCAAGGTCCAGTTTCTCCTGCGAACAGAGGGTATTAAGATAACCGAATCTGCAGCAGATCCTACACCAGAACCAACAAAGAATACCCCATGGCAGTCAATCAAAAACTTTTTCCAAAATTTGTTTTCATAGGTGACAGTCACCTGTGTGACAAATGTTACAAGGGATGGCTCCTTTATCACCTCATAAAGCAATATAGCAAGCCTGGCCCCGTTGAAAGGCACATCTCTTTGTCACCCATTGAATCCTAACCAAAAACAAAGTAAGCTAAAAGGGAATTAATCATCCAAAAAGGGGGGGCCATTATTGACACAATTTCAACTCCTGGTCAGCCTTGCAAGTAGGATTATACAAGCAGGGCAATTATGTGTAATCAATGCTTTACGGGAAAAAAACCTGGGAAGCGCAGAGGCCAACGTTTTGATGTTCCTCTATACAAATGGGGATGGAGTAAAACAGGATGACATTGTATCCGGAGTTGATGTCAGCAAACCGGCCATTTCCAGAACAGTTACATCATTGGTTAAAAAGGGATATATTACCCGCAGGCATAGCCCTACAGATAAAAGAGCATACCTGGTCTATTTGACGGAAAAAGCCCGTAGAGAAGAAGAATTTATCCAAAAACAGTACGCCGATCTAGTAACAGTTGCAGCTGCAGGAATCCCTGAAGATAAAGTTGAAGAGTTTATTGAGGTCTTCCATCAGGTAGCAGATAATCTAGACAACTACAGGAAATCTCTCTTTGAGCAGCAAGAAAATCCTACATAAATAAACACTGGCCAGTATCCGGGAGCATGACATACAACTCCCGATGCTGGCATATTTACTTATTAATAAAAATCACACCACTAATAACAAGGACAATACCAATAAATTTATTTAATGTTATCGTTTCCTTTAAAAGAAAATAAGAATAGAAGATGGCTATGACATAACTCAAGCTGGCCATGGGGTATACATAACTCAGGTTTTCCTTTGTTAGAGCCTTCATCCAGGTAAAAAATCCTGCAGCATAAAAAGCAAAGGCGATAAGCACTTGGGGTGTTGTCACGATCCTTATCAAATCAGAGAAGATCATCTGCTTAGACATAAAGATATCCCCCAGCTTGTCCGCACCCATTTTTAGGATCGTCTGCCCTGTGGCTCCCATAAAGACAGAAAAAAGAACTAATAAAAAGCTGCTCATGATTTTCATCCCCTTTGCAGAATCCTTAAAATGTAAATGCCATATCTCTTAAAATACCTTATCACTCTAAACTGCTATAGACAAGCATTTCCATCATTCCCAGACAAAATACATAAGTTATCCGTTTTCTTCAACCAAACAAAAAACAAAGACAGCCGGCCGCATAAGCCCAGCTCTTCAACGAGCCTAACAATCTCTTTTTTGTACTCGGGGTCAAATCGTTTGTTGTACTTACTTTCTGCCTTTCTGCCATCATGGACACGTCCTCTCTCAACCTAATTATAGATTTTTCTACGTATCCGATAAAACCTAGTACAGTCTAATACAAATCTGAGTGATTCTAGTTTCCAAGGGCCACCCTGCATTAGTTCCCTGCTCAAGCACTCTACCCTCAGATTGCCGAGTCCAAAAATCAAACAAACTAAAATAAAACCCTACTCTGTTTGCAAAATGGGTAGGGTTTGATGCTTGCGTTTTTTGGACGCAATACGCCATCCATAGCCTCAATTCCTTATAGGTACGCTGGTAACACGCAGAAGCCGAGCTTGAATGAAATTTTGAGAAAGTTTCAATTCCTTATAGGTACGCTGGTAACGCCTTACTACAGCCAGGTACCAAATCTTTTCCTATTCCGTTTCAATTCCTTATAGGTACGCTGGTAACGCCAAGGG
>JBASML010000115.1:0-6273 GCA_049656845.1 Syntrophaceticus sp. | reverse complement strand
ATTTATCTGGAAGACTTTTTGGGGGGGGGCAGACGAGTGAACAGAAGTCGAGATGCCGTAAATCTAAAGGTTATAGAAGGAATGGTTGAAGACGCCCGTAAAGGGATTGTACGGACACTGGCTGATGTGATGAGGGAGCTGGGGCTTGTTGCTGGTGATGTGGTGGCTATTGAAGGAAAGCGTCAGGCTGTAGCGCGAATACTTCCGGCTTTTAGCAGCAACTGCCCTGAAGGGTCTATCCAAATGGATGGTGTGCTGCGGCAGAACGCCCAGGTGGGAATTGGGGAGGAAGTAACACTGATGCCTACTACCTGGGAAAGGGCGCGCAATGTAGTTCTGGCACCTGCAGTTGCTGGTTGGATTCCTACTGATGACATGGAAATTGCTCAGCTGAAACAGAAATTGCTTGGCCTTCCTGTTAGAGTTGAAGATGTTGTATCTCTCCCCCTTTTCAGTGGAAACTACGAAAATTTTGTAGTAGAAGGTACCCTTCCTAAGGGGACTGTGTTGATTGATAAAGATACAGCAGTACATTTCAAGGGAAGTGAAGGCGCCGATGGCCTAGCACGGCGTGTCAGTTATGAAGATATCGGTGGGCTTGCAAAAGAAGTACAGAGAATCAGAGAGATTGTAGAATTACCGCTGAAATATCCCCGCCTATTTCGTGTGTTGGGTGTTGAGGCCCCCAAAGGTGTCCTTATGTATGGCCCCCCAGGTACAGGCAAAACCTTGATTGCCCGTGCTGTTGCCAGCGAAACCCAGACACACTTCATTCATGTCAATGGCCCTGAAATTATGCACAAGTATTACGGTGAAAGTGAAGCACGCCTGCGCCAGGTTTTTGATGAGGGGCGTAAAAAGGCTCCAAGTATTATTTTTCTTGATGAAATAGATGCTATTGCTCCCAGACGCACCGAGGTTCATGGGGATGTGGAAAAACGTGTTGTGGCACAGCTGCTGGCCCTGATGGATGGTCTGGAGTCCAGGGGTAATGTGGTGGTGCTTGCAGCTACGAATGTTCCTGATTTGGTTGACCCAGCTCTTAGAAGGCCTGGCCGGTTTGACAGGGAGGTTTGTATCAATGTTCCAGATCAGTTAGGTCGGTTGGAGATCTTGCGCATACACACCAGAGGGATCACTCTTGCTGATGATGTTTCCCTTGAATATCTAGCTTCCATTACCCATGGTTTTGTGGGAGCTGATCTGGCAGCACTCTGCCGGGAAGCGGGAATGTATGCTCTGCGGCGCGTCCTGAGTGATTTTCGTTTTGGAAGCGATGATATTGAGGGATTGCATATAGAAGTAACGCTCCAGGATTTTATGGATGCTCTAACAGATGTTGAACCTTCTGCTACCAGAGAATTTGCCATAGAGATACCTAGTGTTTCCTGGGATGATGTGGGCGGTCTGGAAGAGATTAAAGAGAAACTGAAGGCTCTAGTGGAATGGCCGCTTATTTATCCCGAACTGTATGATCACTTCAAACTGCAGGCCCCCAAAGGAATCATGCTTTCTGGTCCTCCAGGCACAGGGAAAACACTGATGGCGAAAGCACTGGCACGAGAGAGCAGGCTGAACTTCATTCCTGTCAACACACCTTTACTATTCTCCCATTGGATGGGGGAAACCGAAAAGGCTTTACATGAAGTTTTTAAAAAAGCCAGACAGGCTTCCTCCAGCATACTTTTCTTTGATGAGATTGATGCCTTGGCCCCAGTGCGTCGGGGTGGAGATCAATCCATTACCAGCAGGTTGGTGAGCCAGTTTTTGATGGAACTTGATGGCTTGGAAGAGCTAAAAGAGGTTGTGGTTTTGGCTGCAACTAACCGTATTGATATGCTTGATCCTGCTCTTTTACGGCCTGGCAGGTTTGACCTGGTATTGGAATTTCCTTATCCAAGTCAGAGTGAACGCTTGGAGATATTAAAAGTTCATTTGAAGGACAGACCGCTTGCAGATGATATTGACTTAGATGCAATTGCAGCAGCAACAGAAGGTCTGGCAGGTTCTGGACTCCAGGCAATTGCAGATCGGGCTGCTTTCGCCTCTATGATGGAACTGGTCAAGAGCGGCCAGCTGGAAAACAGCGGCAATTGGTGCATTGAGCAGAGGCATCTTCTCCGGGAGATGGAGTGGGTACTGAAGGATAGGGATAGATTCCCGTACGACAGTAACCTACCCTCCACTGCTTATGTAATCTGAAATAAAAAGGCCAAATTGCAGGAGGTGGTTGATGAAGAAAGGTGTTAGAGCAATACACAATCTAGAACAACAGAACTTCTTATTACAGTGAAAGGAGGAGAGCATTAATGAGTGAAAACTTGGTTGCCGAACCTAATCTAAAGCAGATTACAGTTTGGGCGCGGGGGGTACTTCAGAACAAAGATGCACGTGATGTTGTCGTTGGTCTGACTGAGGCAGCGGCAAAGGAGGGTGCACATGTCCAGGCATGGGAGAATTATGTAGACCTGCCGGACAGGATCTATGTTCCAGTTCGTGCTTATGCCAAGATCAGTTCAGATCCTATTATCAGCAGGTATGTTTATGAGAATGATGCACCAGATATCGTAGTGCTGGTGGAGGAAACATTGGTTAAAGGTGTGAAGGTTCTTAAGGGCTTAAAGCATGGCGGAATCCTGGTAGTGAATACAAAGCGTTCTCCTGAGGAGATTATGGGATTCCTCGAAGATAAGGGGAATCTGGGGATGGTTATCACAGTGGATGCAGACAGCATGTCCACTGCAGTGCAGACCCTCTCTGGAGCCGAAGGTGCTACAGATGCTACTGGGATTGGACTTGGGATTTCCGCTCCGCTCATCGGTGCAGTTGTCAAGGCATCTGAGATTGTTAAATTGGAGAGCCTTGAAGGTGTCGTACAGAATGCGGCAGCGATGAAACAAGGCTATGAGGAGTGCCAGGTCTTAAAGCTTGATAAGATCGAGCCGGCCAAGCCGGAACCTGAGGAATCAGCGAAAGATCTGTTGGAAAGGATGCCGTTTGCTGGTACTGTAAAGTCTCCTGTTTCTGAGAATACAGGGATGGTTACAGGCAGTTGGAGAACGCGGCGCCCTATCCTGGACACTGATAGGTGTGTTGAGTGTGGTACCTGCTGGATCTATTGTCCAGATGCTTGTATCACCAGAACCGATGACGGCATAAAATACAATTTCAAATACTGCAAAGGGTGTGCTATTTGTGCAGCAGTTTGCCCGCGTGAAGCCGTTTCCATGGTTCCGGAGCTTGACTATACTGATTAATTCACTTAGGAGGTGAAAAAAGAATGGGCAAAGTAAGACGTATTTCTGGTTGTGTAGCAGCAGCAGAGGCGGTAAGACTTGCTGATGTGGATGTTATTTCATCCTATCCGATCCGCCCTTATACAGGTATTATGTCCGAGTTAGCGCGGATGATCGCTGATGGTGAGCTGGATGCTGAGCTTGTCTATGCCGAAGGTGAACATGGGCAGTTGAGTATTGTTTACGGGGCATCAGCTGCCGGTGCACGTGCTTTTACTGGTAGCTCTGGTGTGGGTGTTACTTATGCCATGGAAGTCTATTCCCCGATCTCTGGTGAGCGTTTGCCGGTGCAGATGGCAATTGGTGACCGTACATTAGATCCGCCAGGAGACTTCGGATCAGAGCATACTGATGCTGAGTGCTGCCGTGATCAGGGTTGGATTCAGGGTTGGGCAGCTACCCCGCAAGAAGTGCTGGATATGCACTTGATTTATTACCGGGTCGGTGAAGATCCAAAGGTATTGCTTCCGCAGTATGTATGTCAGGATGGTTATTTTGTAACTCATATTCTGGGGGATGTTGCGATACCTGATGAGGCACAGGTTAAAGAGTTCCTGCCTCCGTATAAAAATCACCATGTTCTTGATGTCAATAATCCTCAAATTATCGGCCCTCAGATTGAGCCGGCTATGGGGCCGCCTATGCAGTATCAGCGCAAACAGGCTTTTGATCGAATCAACGATGTGCTCGTTCAGGCCTATGAGGAATTCGGTGATATTTTTGGCCGTAAATATGATCCCTTCTTGGAAGAGTATATGACTGATGATGCAGAGGTTGTAATCTTCGGGCAGGGCGCTCATATGAACACCGCTAAAGCAGTAGCTACCAGATTGCGCAATCTGGGAGAAAAGGTTGGGGTTGTCCGGCTGCGGACATTCCGTCCTTTCCCAGCGGAGGAGATTCTCAAGCGCATGTCTAAGTTTAAGGCTGTTGGTGTGCTTGATAACTCCGCTAACTTTGGGATTTCTTGTGGTGGCGGTGTGCTCCTTAGTGAAGTAAGAGCTGCTCTCTACGATGTGGGTGACAAGGTCAAGACTGTAGGCTTTGTTGCAGGCCTCGGTGGCGAAATGGTAACACATGATGAATTTCTCAGAATGTTCAAGAAGACACAGGAAGTTGCGAAGACAGGAAAAGTTGAAAAAACAGCATACTGGCTCCCATTTGAACTGTAAAAAAACGAAAGGAGGGGAAATAGATGAGTGAAGTTGAAAGGATTAAATCAATTAAAAGGGCTCCTGATGAGGAGTATTATGTACCTGGGCACCGCACCTGTGCTGGTTGTGGCCCTGCCCTCTGCTATAGATTAGTTGCCAAGGCCGCTGGGCCCAATACCATCTTTATCGGGCCTACTGGATGTATGTATGTTGCCAATACCAGTTACGGATGTGGTCCCTGGAGTGTACCATGGATTCACGCCCAGATTACCAATGGTGGTGGTGTCGCTTCTGGTATTGAGACAGCTTACAGGATGTTGATTAAAAAGAAGAAATATGATGGGGAACAGCCCAATGTAATCGTCATGGCTGGTGATGGTGGATCTACAGATATCGGGCTGCAGGCTCTGTCTGGGATGATTTACCGTGGGCACAAGGTACTCTTTATCTGCTATGATAACGAGTCCTATGCAAATACTGGTATTCAGGTGTCCCCGACCACTCCGTATGGAGCATGGACAACCTTTACACCGGCAGGCCCGGCGATTCCTGAAGGGAGAAAACATTTTCCCAAGGATAACCCAAAGATGATCGCTCATGGCCATCCATACCTCAAGTATGTGGCAACTGGTTCGATCGGATATCCGGTAGATCTGATGAATAAAGTAAAAAAAGGTCTTGCCCAGGATGGACCTGCCTATCTTCATTTACATGCGACTTGCCCGAAAGGCTGGCAGTTTCCTGCTGACAAGACCATTGAAATGGCAAAACTAGCTGTCCAGACAGGTATGTTCCAGCTCTATGAGTATGAAGACGGCGAATATAAGCTCTCTGTAAACCTCAAAGAGCGGAAACCTGTTGCAGAGTACATGAAACTTCAGAAACGCTTTGCACATCTGAAACCTGAACATATAGAAAAGATGCAGGCGTTTATCGATGCGCGTTGCGCAGAAGTAGGTATCACAGTACCGGTTGTTGCGACAACAGAATAATTGATTAATACTCCGGGTGCATTCACACCCGGAGTATTATAACATTCCTACTACTATTTGTAAACCTATATCCATAAATTATTTACACAATAATCCTGCCTGAATCCGATGTAATAACTGCACTAATATTACCAGAATCCTCAAACAACTTTATTTATTAGGGTAAGTAATTTTTTGAGAGTTAAGGCTATGTAACATACGGCGAAGCTTGTAGGAATATTTTACTCCACAGGAAAGGGAGAGGAGTAAAGATGGAAATTCCTGTGAATTTCTTTACGTGGTTGTGTGCTTTGCTGCCCATTCTGGCGATCCTTGTTTTGATGGTAGGATTTAAATGGAGCGCCTCGAAGGCAGGTCCTATAGGTTGGTTTGTTGCTTTAATTGTTGCTGTTACTGTTTTTAAGGCTAACTTTAACCTCCTGGCTAACTCTAATGCCAGGGGTATGGTAATGGCCTTTTATGTGCTTTACATTATCTGGGGCGCTTTGCTCCTCTATCATGTGGTCAATGAGGTAGGCGGGATTGATAGCATCGGTGCTACATTTATTGGTATGACCCGCAACAAGATTCTTCAGTTATTGATGATCGGTTTTGCTTTTGTGACATTTTTGCAAGGTGTTGCCGGCTTTGGTGTGCCGGTAGCTGTGGGGGGTCCTCTTCTGGTGGGCCTTGGTTTTCCAGTTGTAACTGCTGTGGCTGTAGCTTTGATCGGGCATGCTTGGGCGGTTACATTTGGAGATATGGCTGCTTCTTTTGCTGCATTGCAAAGGGTAACTGGGCTTCCAGGAGCAGAATTGGCTCCATGGGCAGCTTTTTTTATCGCTGTAGCAG
>JBASML010000114.1:0-7022 GCA_049656845.1 Syntrophaceticus sp. | reverse complement strand
GTGCCTGGGGCTGAGCAAGCATTGGCCATCGCGGTTAACTTGGAGCATAATTATTTAACAATGGTGGATGCTAATGACTACTTAGATGGAAAAAATACAGAACCAATGAAGTTTGATTTTTCTCAGCAGGTTGATAGCTATTATGAAAGAGATGCTATTTTTGAGGATGAGGTAAATGATAGCAACTTTTCTCATCCTATTACCCATGTAGATTACCGTGGACTGTATCTCCAAATGATCGAAGAAGGTGGAGCGAGGGGTGAGGTTATTTTTACCAATAATCCTCTAAAAGTTTATGAGCGGGGTTATATTGATGGTGTTTGTATTGGCGCTGTTCATGAGCGGGAAAAACTGCGGGAGTTATTCCTTTCTTTTGGAGCAATGGTTCCGGTAATCACCATTCAGGATATAGGGCCTGAACCCTGGGGAGTCATTGGTTCCAATGTATCTGATTTTGAGGGAGGAGTGCTTAAGCTCTTGCCTGAAGATGCTGATCATACTGCAGAAAAGACTAAAGAGAAAATAAAAGAGGCAACAGGCAAATCTGTGGAAGTTCTCATTTTTGGGGATGGTGCATACAAGGATCCGGATACAGGGATCTATGAATTGGCTGACCCCCATCCGGCGATCGGTGTAAGCAGCGGCCTGAAGAGTGCAGGACTGCGCAGCGGTTCAAAATTGAAACTTGTGGTGGATACTCTCTACCGTAAGGGGTACTCAAAAGAAGAAATCATCGACTATTTGGACAATAAGCAGGGAGAAAAGGTAGAAGAAAATCTGGGGACAACCCCGAGAAGTGCCACTAGTATCATTGGAACATTGGCCGATCTTGTTGCCGGGTCTGCAGATGCTGGTACTCCCATCGTTCTGGTTAGGGGGTTCAAATACGAACAGAAGAAGTCCTAGCAGACTTTTATAAACTTTTATAAATAGATCGTCAACCACGCAGGTTTTACCATTGTTGAAACAGGTGAGACTTGCGTGGTTTTTTATGTGCGAAGAAGGCGGTTGGTATCTGCCATCAAAATTAGACAAAAAACTGCTTGTAATAAAAAATTGGAAATATTTTATGTATATTGCAAAAACGCAAAGAAAGGTGCAGGATTTTATATAATTTTGTGGAATAGAAAAATAATGGTGAATAACTCCAGTGAGTGAGGAGTTATTCGACAATTTGATATTATAGATAATTAATTGGTAACAATGGGACCACGAAGGTCTTGACCTTACTGGAGTGAGGAGAAAGGCTATTGTGGTCTTTTTTAACACAGCGAGGGGGTGTATTTTATGGACGAAGAGTATTTAGAAGAACCTAGAGAGAAAAAAGCAGAAAAGGAAAGATTGCTGGTAGTATTGGGAGTGGTTTTGTTTTTCATTATTATTTTTATTTAATATAATTTCATATATTGAAAAAGCAATTAAGCAAGATAACCCTATAATACGTATAAATGATTCCACTTGCAGAGGGGATGCTTTGAATGGAGATAAATTCAAAAATTCTAGATCACGCCAAAAACCCCCGGAATTGGGGGGAACTCGATGATGCCAACGGTGTGATGATCAATGTACAAGACTGTGGGGACATAGTAATGTTCTTCATTAAAGTAGAGAACATGGTACTGAAAAAGGTAAATTTTCTAGTACAAGGCTGTCATAATCTGATTGCCTGCTGCAGTATGCTTACAGTTTTAGCACAGGGGAAGACTATTTGGGATGCTATGGAGATTAAACCTGAACAGATAAATCACGCTTTTGATGATGGACTTCCAGCGGATGAAGTGCACGCTGCCAACTATGCCTGTGATGCACTCTACGGGGCGATCCAGAATTATCTGGCCAGAGCCCAAAAAGAGGGGGCCTCAGAACTGCACCGCAGTATGATGGGGGAGGGATGGAGGTCGCTTTATATCCAAGCACAGCGCGGCCAGCATTCCCTGGATAATATTTATGAGAAGAAAAAAGGAAGAAATGAGTGAGGAATAATACTAGGTTGTTGTGCCTTCTATTAGGGGGATATTACGGTGTTCCCGGCATGTGTTAAGTTAATCAAATTATTATTCAATAAGTAACAAGGAAGGAAACATTTTTTAAAATTTTTAAAAATAGAAGGAATAGCAAAGAACTTGTAGAAGAACTTGTAGAAATAGTTTATTACTATTCTGGTTGAGAATGATGGCCATGAAGGTCTCCGTCCAGAATTATGGGGTTCGACATGGTCATAATTAATAATATCAACAATATATTAAAATTGAATAATGAAACAGGATGTTGTATCCCGTTATTAGAGCGTGATGCAAAAGGGAAGTCCGGTGTAAATCCGGCGTGGTCCCGCCACTGTGATGGGGATCTGCCTTGCATAATGCCACTTTCCAGCGTGATAGGCGGTTGTTTTTGGACTAGGTGCGGTTGGAAACTAACTGCTCAATACTGGAGGGGAAGGCGTAAGGCAGAGATGAACCAGAGCCAGGAAACCTGTCTTGTTTCATATTAGCCTTTATTGCCTACGCGGATAGGAAATGGTTATTTATTATGTAAAACCTTACCCCGTCATGGCAGACGGGGTATTTTTGTTGGTAATGATGCCGGTACAAACTTGGATGATAGATGACGATGATGGTTTATTTCAGGGTGTTATTTTAGGTGATGTTTTATGTGTCTGTCACTTAACAGGATTTTTTTAAGGCTGTTGATTCAAAAGTTGAAGTATAGAGATGTTGACCAATGGTATTTGTTTGGGACTGTAATGGTTTGCTGCATTGTTTTTAATTTGGAGGTGGAAACTTGCAGAACAAAAAAAGATTTGTTTATCCATTTACAGCACTCTTAGGACAGGAAAAGATGAAGAAAGCCCTCCTGTTAAATGCCGTGAATCCCCGGTTGGGTGGTGTCCTTATCAGGGGAGAAAAGGGTACTGCTAAATCTACAGCGGTGCGTTCTCTGGCTGCTCTGCTTCCGGAAATACCGGTGATAGCAGGGTGTCCCTACCAGTGTGACCCTTTTCAACCCAGAAAGCTGTGCATTAGCTGTAGAATTGCATACAACGGGGAAACTCCACCACTTGTCTGGCGGCGGGTACAGGTTGTTGACCTTCCAGTATCCGCGACTGAAGACCGTGTGGTGGGAAGTTTAGACTTCGAGTACGCGGTAAAGCATGGGGGACGCCGTTTTGAACCCGGGATTTTGGCCCGAGCGAACCGCGGGATCCTCTATGTGGATGAGGTCAATCTTCTGGATGATCACCTGGTGGATCTGCTGCTTGATGCTGCTGCATTAGGTGTCAACTTTGTGGAGAGAGAGGGGATCTCTTACAGCCACCCGGCAGAGTTTATCCTGGTAGGCACTATGAATCCAGAAGAAGGGGAACTACGCCCACAGCTTATTGACCGCTTCGGACTCTGCGTTCAGATCGAAGGTGAAACCGATCCAGAGATGAGGGTAGAGATTATCAAGCGCCGCGAGTTTTTTGACCAGGACCCTCTCTTATTTCTAGAAAAGTGGGCTGAAGAGGAAGAAAGAGTGCGTCAGGAAATCATTACCGCTCGTGACCTGCTTGAAGATGTCACCATGGCACCTGAACTGGAAGAACTGGTTACCCAGATTTGCACCGAAGCACTGGTGGCTGGTCACCGTGCGGACCTGGTGATGACTGCCTGTGCCCGCACTTTAGCTGCCTTTTACGGAAGGAAAGAAGTGAGTGAGAGTGATGTCCACGAGGCTGCGGAATATGTTCTTCCTCACCGCATGCGTGAGGCACCCCCTCCACCAGAAGAGCCGGAGCCCCCAGAACCTGAAGAGCCTGATGAGTCAGAGGAACCAGAAGATGAAGAGGAGCAGGAACAAGAGCAGGAACAGGAACAGGAACAGGAGCAGCAGCCTCCTGAGATGCAAGAAGATCAGCAGGAAGATCAGGAAGATAAGGATCAGCCTCCGCAAAAAGCTCCCCCTCAGGGTGCACCTGATGTCGTCTTTGCAGTGGGTGATCCCTTTCCAGTACGCCGGATCAGCTATAAGGTCAAGGGCATACTGCGCAGGGGTTCTGGGCGGAGATCCCGCGGCCAGACAGCCACAAAATCGGGACGCTATGTGCGGAGCACTATGCGCTGGGAAAGGCAGGATTTGGCCTTTGATGCAACCCTCCGTGCAGCAGCTCCTTACCAGAAAAGCCGCCAGCGAGATGGGGTTGCCGTTGTCATTGAACTTAGCGATCTGCGGGAAAAGGTGCGGGAAAAAAGAGTAGGCAACTTCCTCCTTTTTGTCGTTGATGCCAGCGGTTCCATGGGGGCACAGCAGCGGATGGTAGAAGCAAAGGGAGCTATCCTGTCACTGCTTTTGGATGCTTACCAAAAGCGGGACAGAGTAGGGATGGTGGCCTTCCGTGGAGAACAGGCGGAGGTTATTCTTCCCCCCACCAACAGTGTGGAGCGTGCCCAAAAACTTCTGGAAGAACTTCCTACAGGTGGCCGGACACCCCTCTCCGCAGGGCTCATCAAATCATATGAGGTGGCCAAAGCCCATCTCTTTAAAGACCCTGATATCAGGCCTTTGCTGATCATTATCTCCGATGGCAAGGCCAATGTAAGTTTAGGTGAGGAGCGGCCATTAGCAGAAGCCACTCGTGCTGCCGAGATAATCAAAAATGAGGAACGCATCAAAAGCCTTGTTGTAGACGTGGAAAACAGCGGTTTCCTGTCATTTGGGCTTGCTAAACAACTGGCTGAAGTGATGGATGCAGACTACTATAAACTGGATGATCTCAAGGCAGATCGCCTTGTCGAGGCGGTACATGTTGCTCTGGATGCGTGATCAGAATTTCCAATAAAACACTAAGCAAAAAGAGAAAGGGTTGGTAAGCATGGAACAAACAATAGAACAGACTGTAAGGTACATTTACCCCTTTACAGCTTTAGTGGGGCAGGATGAGATGAAGCTTGCCCTGATCCTCAATGCCATAAATCCAAAATTAGCCGGTGTTTTAATTCGGGGTGAAAAGGGTACAGCCAAGTCAACCGCGGTGCGCGCCCTGGCGGCTTTGCTTCCAGATAATCAGGTTGTTGTCGGCTGCCCCTTTGGATGTGACCCAAATGATGTTACTACAATGTGCAGCAGCTGCAGGGAGAATCTGCAGAGTGGGGGTGAACTGCCTACAGAGCAGCGCAAGATGCGGGTTGTGGAGTTACCCGTTTCCGCCACCGAGGATCGGGTGGTGGGAACTCTGGATATGGAAGAGGCCATTAAAAAAGGGGAAAAGCGCTTTGAGCCTGGAGTGTTGGCAGAGGCCAACCGCGGCATCCTTTATGTAGATGAGGTCAACCTCCTGGATGACCATATAGTTGACGTTCTATTGGATTCAGCGGCAATGGGTGTCAATACAGTGGAGAGAGAGGGGGTATCCTTTACTCATCCGGCAAATTTCATGCTTGTGGGAACCATGAACCCGGAAGAAGGGGAACTGAGGCCCCAACTTTTAGACCGCTTTGGCTTATGTGTACAGACTGAGGGGATCCTTGATCCTGATCAAAGGGTAGGGGTGATCCGCAGGAGAGTTGCTTTTGAGGAAGACCCTGCAGGATTCTGTGCTGATTGGGAGCCGGAGCAGGAAAAACTCCGGCAGCAGATTATAGCAGCAAAAAAAGCCCTGCCCAAGGTGCAGGTGTCTGACAAGATGCTCTACTTAATTGCTGAAATAGCCGTAGAAATGGGAGTGGACGGACACCGCGCAGATCTGATCATGATTAAGGCAGCAAAAACCATGGCTGCACTCCAGGGGCGTGAAGAAGTCAGTGAAGAGGATATCCGCGCCACAGCAGATCTGGCTCTCATGCACAGGATGCGCCGTAAGCCCTTCCAGGATCTTGATCTTGACCAGCAGAAACTTGAAGATATCATGGGAGGCCACAACCATTCACATGCACATACTCATAAACACAAATAGTTTGTTTGCGGAAGTTTGGTACAGAAATTCTAGTTCATATAAAACCATGTTGGCTAATGAACACATATAGTATTAGCTGGAATTGAGGGCCGGGATTTCTGTTATGTCTACGCAGCTTGAGTTGATACAGTGCACTGCTTTCTTATTGATGGCAATGGACACAAATTGATGCTGAGAACTGTGCCAGGATTAGAACATCGGAAATCAGTAGCCGAACAGTAACGGAAATAGGGAGTGTTCCTTTTGATTGAAATAAGTGGTCTCTGCAAGTACTACAAAGAGGTCAAAGCTGTTGATCACCTGGATCTGACTGTGAAGCCGGGAGAGATATTCGGGTTGTTGGGTCCAAATGGAGCAGGAAAGACAACTACAATGCGTATCCTTACCACACTGGCGCGTCCAACAGCAGGAAAAGCCTGTATTAATGGCAAGGAGGTGTCCCGTAAAGGAACAGAGGTAAAAAAAGAAATCGGTGTTGTTTCACAAACAGAAAACCTTGATGTGGAGATGACAGCACGGGAGAATATGGAATTACACGGGCGCCTCTTCAAGATGCCTGCTCAGGAGCGTCGCGCCCAGATCGAAGAACTTCTTGCTTTTGTGGATTTGATGGAGCGTGCTGATACAGTTGTGGGGCGTTTCTCCGGTGGGATGAAGAGAAGGTTGATGATTGCCCGTGCCTTGATGCATAAGCCGCGTATTCTTTTCCTGGACGAGCCGACTGTGGGTTTGGATCCCCAGGTGCGTCGTAAGATCTGGGATCTGATCAGGAGACTCAATGGACAGGGTATTACAGTACTTTTGACCACCCACTATATCGAAGAAGCAGAACTACTCTGCCATAGGGTGGGGATCATGAATAAAGGAAAATTGATTGCCTTGGGGACACCGGAGGAATTAAAGAAGAAAGTGGGCAAGGTTGTTGTGGAGGTCCCCAACCATAATGAAACTGAGTACCATGTGTTCGAGGAGAGGGGAGAGGCACTACAGTATGCCGCAGCAATGAAACATGATGTAGTGATCAGAGAAAGCAACCTGGAAGATGTTTTTGTGGAACTAACCGGGCGCAAAGTAGGTGACTGAGATGATA
>JBASML010000113.1:0-2214 GCA_049656845.1 Syntrophaceticus sp. | reverse complement strand
ACCACGGGCTGCGGCAACCATAGCCAATCCAATACCGGTATTTCCGCTGGTTGGCTCCACAATCACCCCTCCTGGCTTCAACTTACCAGCCTTTTCCGCAGACTTTACCATCTGCAGGGCAACTCTGTCTTTGATGCTCCCCGCGGGGTTAAAAAACTCCAGTTTGACTAAAACCTTGGCTCCCTTAGGATCCACTATTTTACCTAACTGGATAATCGGTGTATTTCCAATAAGATCATCGATTGAATTTACAACCTTCATTTTTTAGCACTCCTTGTGTTTTTCTAGAACAATCCTTGCCTTTATGTCATATTTTACCCATTGTTGACAATTTCGACAACATCCTGAAAAATCCTGCCTATTTCTTCTTTCAAAGCCATCTTAAAAACTAAAAAAACCCCTTTCCTAGGGGAATATATTATTCTGTATAATTTTTTATTTTTTTAACAGAATAAAACACAGGAGGTGATCAGGATGACTTCTGGATGCTCTGTTTGCAATGGACTAACCCACCTGGCAGAAAACTGCCCTGCCTGTGGTAATACTATGGAAGACTGCGGAAAAATAAACAGCTACGTAGACCCTTATGGGCCTTACGAGGACACAACCACAGAAGAAGAGACTCTTACAGGTGATGACCAGTGTGTTCACTTTCTGCAGTGTCCCAACTGTGACCAAAGCAGCAACTACACGGTTCACCGTGATGAAATATAGCAAATTAACAGATGGCTACATGCATCAAATCATCAAGCAAGCCTGCTAGCAGACTATGCTGCATGTCAACATGCTCTAAGTGTTTGTGGAATTTATCGATTAACCCCGTCAACAAGCCATCCCTTTCCAGATAGTGTCCGGATGTTCGCGCCTCGCGAAATAAGTTGCCTGCAACTGCTCCGGAGAAAAGGGAAAGGCGCTGTTCAGGATTATTAAGATGATCTACTGTTTGCTGTATAAACTTTATCGCTTGTTCGTTAAAGGTTTTCAAACAGGCTACAAGGAGTGCAATTAAGCAGGCACAATACATTGTAGGGCTTTGGGCTTCCGGAAGCAAAGCGATAAGCTCATCGATCAAAGAATGACCGTAATCATCGGACCGTAGTTTTTCAAAGGGTTCTATAAGTTTCTTTTTCCAGGCAAGCCAGTAATCACATGGCTGCATATTCTGGGGTTCCAGCAGTTGTTTAATCCTTGCCCCTGGCACAAAAAGCAGCTGAGTTCGACCAGGTGCACCTTTAACACTTACATCATAACGGGATGATAGGCAGTCCACTTGCTCCAGGCGCTTCAGCATATCATAGGCTGTCCACTTACTAACCCCCATCCACTTTGCTACTGTTGTATAGTGAACAGGAGTTCCAACTTTAGCAAAGTGATCACAAAGTCGACTCAGAAACTCTTTCTGTCTTGGTGTCAGGGCCATGTTTTCCCCTCTTCTCTCCCTAAAAACCCAAAATCTTAGTTTAATGTTAGAGCTACTTTCAACTTATGTCAAGAACCACACCTATCCAGCCCTTGATTTTTCTCCCTCATTTTCTCCCGTCTAATTACCTTCACCGATCAGTCCGGAAATGGTCACGAACTCCCAGCCATCCTTCTGAAGATCATTAATCAGAATAGGTAAAGCTGCCAGTGTCTGGGGCTTCCCCTCATGGAGGAGGATAATCGCTCCTGGCTCCATATTTTTCTTAATAAGAGTTGCTATTTCATTAGATGTTTTATTTTTCTCCCAATCTCTGGGGTCAATAGTCCACATCACAACCCGCAGATTCATTTCAGAAGCAACTTTCAATAACCCGGGACCAAAGGCTCCCCCAGGAGGGCGCATCAGTTTGATCTCTTTTTGTGTCCACTGGGACAAGAGATCGGATGTGCGTGACAGCTGTTCCTTAATTGCTGCTTCTCTTTGCAGCTCTAAATTGGGATGATCATAGCTGTGGTTGCCGATCTCATGCCCCTCCCCTACTATCATAGACACTAGACTGGGATTACATTGGATTCTTCTCCCTACTAAAAAGAAGGTGGCTGGCACTTGATTTTCATGCAGCACCTTCAAGTATTCCATGGTATAGCGGAATGCAGGACCATCATCAAAGGTTAATGCAACCCTTTTGCCAGCGGCAGGGACAGAGTACAGGATCTCATCTCTGGGAATCGGAGGAATCGAAGCCCCGGTGTTCAGCTCTTCGCTGTGAGATGGAGAAGCTTCCGGCTGAA
>JBASML010000112.1:0-4496 GCA_049656845.1 Syntrophaceticus sp. | reverse complement strand
CTTTTTTCCTTAACGTAAATATTAGCTCATTTATCAAATGTTTTACCGTTATTTTTTATCCTGTTTACATCCAATAATAGTTTCTAGAGGCAATTTCGTGTTTTGTTTTAATATTCCTCCTGTATTTAAAATATTTTTGATCAATATTCAGTTATTTTTATTAATTCTTAATAACCAGTTAATGACATGCGGAGTGCCGGTTTTAAATAACTTCCCAACGAAGTGCTCAAGATGCCGATGCTGTGTTAGTACCAATGGGTTTTATGAGGTAGGGGGTGCATAGGGGATAATTTGTGTGGCATTTGTGATATTAATGTAGCGTTAGAATGCAGCAGGGACAGTTCTCTTGACAAGCGCTTGGTTTGCAGAGCCGAATACACTGAGGACAATCTCTTTTGCAGCCTTTTGCAGGTGTGCGATGCAGATGTGCTAGGGGACAGAATCTTCCGAGGTATTGATGCCACATTATAACATTAACAGTATTTTCTTGGTGTATGTGGAAAGTCATATGTTCAAAAACAGGGAGGGTTAAAAATGGCAGAGGGCAGGGTCAAAATGGTTTTTCCCGGGGGTAATACCTGCCTGGGATTTTATTCGTTTTATAACTACATTATTGGTGAAGGGGCACAGCGCATCTGGATACTCAAAGGGGGGCCAGGAACAGGTAAATCAACATTTATGAAACAGATTGGCAAAGAATTGCTGGAGCGGGGCATTGACCTGGAATTCCACTGGTGCTCCTCCGACCCCGAGTCTCTGGATGCATTGACAATACCCCGCCACCAACTGGCTATTCTGGATGGGACAGAGCCGCATGTGGTTGATCCCAGTTATCCCGGAGCTGTTGATGAGATTGTGAACCTGGGGGATTATTTGGATCAGACCAAACTAATTCCTTACAAAGAGGAGATCATCTCACTGCGCAGCCGGGTTAAACACCAATTTGCTACAACATACAGCTCTTTGAGGATGGCCAAATTGGTACGAGATGAAGAAAAAAGCTGCCGTGAGGATGCCTTAGACTACCAGTGTTTCCACCGACTCACCGGGGAGCTTTTCCGGCAGATCTTTGGCCAGAATAATACCTGGGGAGAGGGGTCACCTGATGAGCGTCATCTTTTTGCCTCAGCATTGACTCCGAAAGGTGTTGTCCATTACCTTCCCTCTTTGCTGGAAGGAATCACATTCCTCTATCTACTAGAGGGTGACCCTGGTTCAGGAAAAGAGATGATTTTAAGAGAACTGGCGGAATATGCCTATCGCTGTGGTTGTACTGTTGATGTTTACCACTGTGCTTTTGATCCTGCTCAAATCGATTTGATAGTGCTGCCGGATAGAAAAACTGCTGTGCTGAATCTTTTTAAAGAACTTGATTTCGCTCCGGAATCCCTCTCGGGTTTGAAATACTGTGAAAGAATCAACTGCAACACCTGCCTCGATGATCAATTATTAACAAGATATGACAGGGAATTACGAGAATCCCAGGAATTGTTCAACGCCTGCCTACAAAGGGCACTCTACTATCTCAAAGAAGTTAGGGTTTATTACCAGAAGTTGGAGAGCTATTACCGGGAGGCTATGGACTTTGATGCAGTAGAAAATCGAAGAAAGGAACTGTTTGCACGCATTTTAAAGCTTATCGAAACAGACAGCCATCATTAACCATCTGATCCCTCTTGCTGATCCCCTTTGGCTGTTGACAAGCTCTCTCTTAAAAGGGAGTTGGATATTTTGTTTGGATGCGGCATCTCTTGTGGTATAATGTTTCCTGCCGTAATTTCTTGCCAATTCCAGAACACACCTTATGGCATATTTTCCCTGCTTGGTGAGCTGTAATGTGATCACTTTGTAATGTGATCACTTCTTATTTTTAAACTAATATGACCTTTTTATCGGTAGTCAATTTCTTCGCTATTTATTCAAAATATCTTTCTTTATATATAACAGTAATTTTTTAAGAAAGATGAAATTGAATTTGCAGTAAAAAGGTGTTGACAGCGAACCGGCAATTCCCTATACTAGTAGAAATATATTGTACCCACGAGTTTATAGTTTATATACCAAAACAGCACAGAGAAAAGTCATGAAGGGAACATATCCTGCTGAGTTGTTGGTCACAGAGAGCTGGAGGGGCTGAAATCCAGCACCGGCTGCGGTAAGGATGCTCATCCCGGAGAACTGCTATCCGAATGGCCTTGCTATAAAGGCTCGAGTAGGTGGTGCCGGATGACCCAGTTGTCCGTTAGCAAAAGTGGGTTTGAAGTGGTTGTCCAGTTTCTTCTGGTCAGCAATCAGGGTGGTACCGCGGGCTCCTCTCGTCCCTGGCATTAGATTTCCAGGGAGGGAAGGGGTCTTTTTATTCACAGGGATATGAATTCTTGACATGGTGCTCGTAAAAAAAAGAAGGGGGCTTTTAGAAGTGGGATTGGTTATTTATCTCAATGGGGAGTTCGTTGATGAGGAAGAGGCAAAGATTTCAGTATTTGATCACGGGGTGCTTTATGGAGATGGTGTATTTGAGGGAATTCGGGCTTATAACGGGCGTGTTTTCCGTCTTAGCGATCATATTGACCGCCTCTATGAATCTGCTAAATCAATTCTCCTGGATATTGGAATAACCAAGGATGAGATGACCGAGGCCTTATTGGAGACATTGCGCAGAAATAATCTGCGTGATGCCTATATCAGGCTTGTTGTCACCAGGGGGAGGGGCGATCTCGGGCTTGACCCGCGCAATTGCGAGAAACCTACGATCTTTATTATTGCCGCCCAGATCCAGCTTTACCCTGAGGAACTTTACGAAAAAGGGTTAGAGGTAGTTACAGTTCCTACCCGCCGTAATATCGTGGAGGGTGTCAACCCGCGGATCAAATCCTTGAACTATTTGAACAACGTAATGGCTAAAATAGAGGCGAATCTGGCTGGGGTTTCTGAGGCGATTCTGCTCAACAGCGAGGGTTATGTCACTGAGTGTACAGGTGATAATATCTTTATTGTAAAAAATGGTGAGGTTATTACACCGCCCCCATTCTTGGGCATTTTAGAGGGTGTGACACGCAACACCATCCTGGAAATAGCGAAAGATATGGGCTATTCTGCATCAGAAAAGGTCTTTACCCGCCATGATGTTTTTGTGGCAGATGAGTGTTTCCTCAGTGGAACAGCGGCAGAACTGGTCCCGGTTGTCAAGGTGGATGGCCGCACCATTGGTGATGATGGCAAACCGGGTGAGATCAGCAGAGCCTTGATCAAAAAGTTCCGGGAATTGGTGAAAGATGACGGCCCTGAAATTTATCCGGCATAAGTTAGTGGTGGATGTCACTGGTCAGGCATCAATAAGACAATAAAGCAAGCCTGGTCCCGGAGAATATATGAGAGGGGGTGACTCGCATGAAAAGCGAGGTTACCAAGAAGGGGATTGAAAAAGCACCTCATCGATCCTTATTGAATGCACTGGGGTTGACAAAATGGGAGAAGAACCGCCCTTTTATAGGAATTGTCAACTCGCAGAATGATCTTGTTCCCGGCCATAAGCACCTTAACGAAATTGCCAGGGCAGTAGAGGCAGGAGTGCGTGCCAATGGTGGAACACCATTCGAATTTCCGGCGATAGCAGTCTGCGATGGGATTGCCATGAATCATGCAGGTATGCGCTATTCCCTGGCCAGCAGGGAACTGATCGCAGACTCCATTGAGGTGATGGCTTTGGCCCATGCCCTGGATGCTCTAGTTTTAATCGCCAACTGCGATAAGGTTGTGCCGGGGATGCTGATGGCTGCTGCTCGTTTGAATCTTCCGGCAGTGATCATCAGTGGTGGTCCTATGATGGCTGGGCGTTACCAGGGAAGGGATGTCAGTTTGAGCACCATCTTTGAAGGAGTAGGTGCAGTACAGGCCGGAAGGATGACATCAGAAGAGTTAGAGGAACTAGAGGAGTCCGCCTGTCCAGGCTGCGGTTCCTGCTCCGGGATGTTTACTGCCAATACCATGAACTGTCTCTCTGAAGCCTTAGGGTTGGCCTTGCCTGGGAATGGCACTTTTCCTGCTGTAAGTGCTGCCCGCATTCGTTTGGCTAAAGAGGCGGGGTGGCAGGTAATGGAGCTGGTACGCAAAGGTATTAATGCCTGTGACATTTTAGTGGAAAAGGCTTTCATAAATGCTCTGGCTCTGGATATGGCCCTTGGGGGATCCACAAATACAGTGCTGCATCTGCCAGCCATTGCTAGGGAGGCGGGGGTTGAACTTGACCTGGATTTTGTGGACAGAATAAGCAGTAAGGTTCCACACCTCTGCAAATTGAGCCCGGCTGGGGATATGCATATCCAAGACCTGCATGAAGCGGGAGGAGTATCAGCAGTGCTGAAAGAGCTACTGTTACATGGACTGATCGAGGGTGATGCTCTTACAGTTACAGGCCTGACATTAGCTGATAATGTAAAAGATTGTAGCATTAGGCGTCCTGAGGTGATCAAGGGGGTAGATGCTCCCTACAGTCC
>JBASML010000111.1:0-2006 GCA_049656845.1 Syntrophaceticus sp. | reverse complement strand
CCTTGCTCTTGCCCCCCTGCTTCCGGTTCCTCCAGGCGAAAACAGAAACGATATGGTGCAGCTGAAAGGGTATAGACCTTACGGCGCCATTCCTTTACCTGAGAGGTCAGCTTGTCCAGTTCGGCTGTATTCCCCTCAAGCTGTCCCGAAGGTGCTCTCAGAGCAGCCAACCACCGCTCATGAATACTGGCATTAGACACTGCTTTGCCCTGTCTTGTTTTCGATTTACCCTGTTGCAGTGTGGTCTCCTGACGTGCCAGGGCATCGATCACTATACCGGTAAAACCACGCAAAACAAATGGTGCATGGACATCCGGAGACACAGCATCCGGGGTCAGACAGTAACAGACTGCCGGCATCCTATCTGCCAGGGTAACCAGATTCTCCATATCCTCTCCAAGAAATACCGGCTCCCAAAGAGCAATACAGGTGCCATTCTCCTGCCTCACTCCCGGCAGGAATCGGCCGGCGGCAGCCAGGGAACCGGCAAAACGCAAGGACATAACCCAAAATGAAACATCTTCTCCGATCACCACTCCAGGTACCAGATTCCTTTGCCCCATACAAGCTATAAGCAGAGAGAGCACCTCATCTGGCAGCAAGGCAATGGGTGTCACCTCCCAGGGCCGAATCTCCAGTTCCTGGCTGGTTGAAGGCGGTTCCGCCACAAGCAGGCTGGATCCCACCGGCTGATCTTTCAAAGAGGGCATCCAGGCAATCATGGCAGGCCCTGCCTTTTTTTCGTTTTTTACTTTTATTCCAGCCACAGCCAAAGCCTCTTCCAGTTTCGCCCGGGAAACATTAAAAGGTGATGGCAGCGGCTTAGGGTTTTTAGGGGGTCGCCCCCGGCGTTTAGGGATACGCTTCGCAGGCATCTCCCCCCACAAATAACAGCTTCCGGCAAAAAAGCTCAAGTGTAGTACGATCATCTCTTTCTCCTTATAAAATAACATCTATTTAATCTTCTACCAAAAACATTACGATCCTTCAATCGTAGTAGATCATGGTAGATCATGGTAGAATGAAGTCTTGTTTGCCACCCCCGGACTAGCAGGGAGACATCCAATATATACATAAACCTCGGCCTTTTGATTGCACAAGGCGGTTACTGCTATCTAATTGACAAAATCTGCTGCAAGGGAATTTAATGTAACACACATTACATTTAGGGGAAAAATCATGCATGACAGATAAATATTTTTATTTTCTACAGCCTCCCCTCAGAACCGCCGAGAATCCAAGTGGCGGCATAGAGTGCCCTAAAAAAGCTTGGAGTACTCAATATCCAACAGTTTCTCTGGATGCTTACTCGATATCCCGGAGTTGGCCAGGAGATCACACGGGGCTATCCAGCAATCTATGAAAAAATCTATAAAAATCTATATGGGAAAGACAGCAATCCCCTATTGGTTTCATATATAATAATTAATGTGCTGGTTCCGTTGATCTGGTATCCGCCCTTAATAGCCAATCAGTTTCATATATAATAATTAATATAGGTATCTATTAAACTTTAACGACAAGCGGCATCCGACAGATAGATTGATCGGGAGAAAGCACAGGCGAAAATCATGCATGAAAAAAATCAGCCCGAAAATGAATGTGAACTCGACAATCCCCTTGATAAAGAATGGGATACCCTGAATGAAGACGATGCTGGAGGAGATCGACAGAACCATCCCATATTTAAGATTGCAGTTGTCATAATCCTTATGGCTTTTATCGCTCTTTCCTACGCTTGGCTGCCATCTGCATGGACAACCAACTTTGATTTTCTAAAACAGGATAAAGCCCTATCTGATGATGATATAGTACGCCGGTGCAAACCAGCGGTGGTAATCATTCAGACCACCAGAACCGGGGAAGCAGCTGCCATCCAGGGCACCGGTTTTAATCTTGAACCAGGTGGAATGATAGTCACCAACCGCCATGTCGTCGAAGGAGCCTCTACAGTTGAGGTCACCTTCAGCGATGACAAACGCTTATTCAGTCAGGACATCGACATG
>JBASML010000110.1:0-2401 GCA_049656845.1 Syntrophaceticus sp. | reverse complement strand
GTCAAATAAACCACTTTTCGGGATGTATCTCCCAGATATACTGCCCTGTATTTTGTTGACAATTCAGCCAGCTTAGAACCGGTTTTCGGGGGCTGGTGGTCATTTCTCCTGATAATATACCAGGCGTATTTTGTATTGTCGTAGTTTTGATAGCTCTTATCAGCAGGCCCCTGATCACCGGGTGTTGTAGGTTTTGTAGGTTCTGAAGGTTCTGAAGGTTCTGGTGATGGAACTGGTTCTACAGTATTTCCGGGGGAATCAGGCTTTTTAGCGCCTTTGTCATCATGGGCAACAGTTTTCTTGTTTTGAATATCCCTATGATCAGCATTTGAATCAGAGTTTTGCCTGCAACCGCACACAAACAAACATGTGAGAAGAAGAAAACATATCAGTAATCGTTTCCTGTTTTTAAACACATGCCCCACCCCTCTCCCCGCTTAAAACAATTCGCCTAAATAATAAAATTCGACATTTTCCTAGGGATATTTCTGTTTCTATATATTAAACTCCTGCTTACAGTTGGGGACTGTCACCTGGAAAGGGCTGGAAGAAAGGTTGGAAGTGCTGGGAAAAAGTGCTGGGAATATGATCACTCTATGTAGCCACTGAGTCGAGCGCAATCTCGTGGTGCTCGAGGATATCTGCGACTGCTTTAACGGCTAAGGCAAGAACCAGGCCATCATCTGCATAACCCACTGGTAAAAAATCAGAAATCAGGTCGATAGGGCTGACAAAATAGAGCAATGCTGCTATAGCAATAAACTTAGCCTCCTGAGGCACATCTGGGTCATTCATGGCCTCCCATAAATAATTAATCCCATCCCAGAGCTTACCCCCGATTTGGGCAGTAGTTTCTTTTAGTTTTGGCAACTCTTGTTCCACATGAGCTTGAAACACATCGGGAAACTGTTTCACTCTTTGCACTACACGTGAAAATATTTGTTTCCGCTCCGCTGTGTCAGCTGTTTCTTTGGGTTCTCTTCCGGCAGCCACTTGCTCACGAATATCCTGGATTTTTTCAACAAATCCATCTGCATAAATTTTCGGCTTGAGGACAACTTCTCCCTTACCGAAAAGAATCTCTTTGATGCCTACATAATCGAAGATTTTCGTACCGATTAAAGGCGCTCTCTTATCAAACAGTTTCTGAGCTTCAGGATGCTTGTCCAAATCAAGGGCCACACGGTCATAATCCCAGGTAAGAAACTCCATCTCTTTCAGGTTCCGGCTCACGATGCCAATGATCCTTTTCGATCCAACTATCTTCTCAAAAACAAAATTAAGAACTCTCAAGCCGGCACTGTTTCTCTGCTCTGGAAAATCCAACTTCGGCTTTTCTGTAAACTTGAAATTAAAAATATGCGCCCCTGGCCTGAAATCAAATGAATCAAGAGCAAGGTTTATCTCCACCACTACATCAGGTAAAAGATTGTGCGGTTTTAATGCGGCATATAGACGCAGGCCTTCCTCTATAAAAAGGATCTTCACTCCTTTTAACTTTTCACCAAACGAATCCTTATAGTGCTTTTCAATGTATTCATTCACCTTGTGATCAGTGATCACAATTTTCCCACGTAGTAGATGATGTAAGATAAGAATCTCCTCCTTTTCCCAGGTAACAGTCACCTGGGAAGTACTGGTATGATCCGGAATTGCTCCTGACACCTTTTTCCAGGTAACAGTCACCTGGGGTGACCTAGGAGGAGCTGGGAAGATTCGAGATGAACCGGGTGATGCCTGGAATAATCTAGCTATTTGACTGTCTGCATCTGATCGCCTTTTTGAATTTTGTCGATCACATCCATCCCCTGTATCACCCTGCCGAAAACAGCATACTGCCCATCGAGCCAGGGAGCATCCTTTTTGAGTATGTAAAATTGGGAGCCAGCAGAATCGGGATCCATAGCCCTAGCCATGGCTACCGCACCCCGCAGGTTCTTCAGCTGCGGGTGTGTCTCCAATTTGATCGACCAGCCAGGGCCACCTGTGCCGTTGCCCTTCGGGTCACCACCCTGGACCACCCACTCTTCGACGCGGTGAAACTTGAGCCCATTGTAAAAACCGGACTGCACCAACTTGTCGAAGTTTGCCACAGTGATCGGCATCAAGTCAGGATAGACTTCAATCACGATTTGTCCTTTAGCAGTGTCGATAGTAACTTTGTGAGGCCCTTGCTCCTTCTGCGCCGATACTTCAGGTTTCGAGTTCTGATTCTGATTTTCAGACAATTGTTTTCCTCCTTCAAAAATTCTTAAAAGAATTACCGAGCAACCCCGAATTAATATCCTTTATATATTCATACTGGAAATATTCATACTGGAACAATAAAGCCAGCTTGGCCCAGTCAGCACTCCGTTCAAGTGGTCACGGGAAAAAACGGCTACCAAAGCCTGCTCTAAGC
>JBASML010000109.1:0-5528 GCA_049656845.1 Syntrophaceticus sp. | reverse complement strand
GTGAAATCTTGTTGTAATAGATTTGGAGCCACTGGCAGTGAGTGTTTGGAATTCGTAGTGGCCTTAAATTTCCTGGTCTGAACCGGTACGAGACGCAGCTCTTTCATGAGCCGCCGGATTCGACTATTACTGCATTTGATATGCTGTCTTCTAAGACATTTCTTAATTCTTCTATTTCCGCAAGATCTTCTCTTTTAGGATCTCATCTTCAGCTCTACGCTCGGATTGAGAATGATTCAGCCAATCATAAAATGCGCTCCGGCTGACCTCTAAAATGTGGCACATCTTCTTAACGGAAAATTCGGAGCGGTGGTCCCTGATAAATTGGTACCTTATTTCCCGTCTCTTGTGAAGATGGGCCATAGCTTTTTTTAAGATTGCATTCTCTTCCTCTAGACCTTTAATTTGTTTTTTCATCTGCCGAAGTTCTTCATCAGCCGGATGAAGGTACCCTTTGCCAGGGAATGCCTTGGTATCACTTTTTCCATACTTCCTAACCCAAGAGCGTACTGTCTGAGCTGTAACACCAATATCGTTGGCTACTTGAACCGGTGATTGACCCAGCTCTTCAACGAGCCTAACAATCTCTTTTTTGTACTCGGGGTCAAATCGTTTGTTGTACTTACTTTCTGCCATCGTGGACACGTCCTCTCTCATCCTAATTTCATCCTAATTATAGATTCTTTCTACGTGTCCGGCAAACCTAGTACGGTCTATTCTTGATTTTCTTGCTGCGCTTTTTTTGAAGTTCATCACTCTTTCTTCAAAAACATCTCCGAGTATTCAGCATACTTTCCTACGTACAACCGGGCCTGGTAAACCACATTCCTCTATCGCCGAGCATGATCGAAAAGGGTTGGGCATTTTCATAAAGCGGACGAAGGATTGGTGTGATGTTCGACCAGGGAGCTATGTTTCGCACTCCATTCTTCCCAACAGTTGATATTAGAACAACTGGTTGCGGGAGCACTTGCTCTTTTTGGCGTGTTTTATGAATCATAATTTACAGATCCTTTCAGTTATATGATTTTCTAAACACTAATCCAGAGTTATCTTTTTGAAGCCGATATATTCTTTTGCCATCTCTTCATACAACGGTTTCCCCACCATGAATTCATAAATCTCCTCTGCTTTTTTGATAGGATCAACATCTGTAAACTCATCAGGGAAAATCACCTTTCCGGCATAATAAGCATCGGCTAGTGCTGTCTCAATATTTGTCCAGTACCAATTGTATGGAATTAGACAGTAGATCTCACCCTTTTTCACCGCAGAAAGTGATTGATAAAATTTGGGGTCTTTTTTATAGTCATCCTTGACTAACTGCAGACCGCCAGCATCGATGAATAGGATGTCCGGGTTCCAGCTGATCAGTTTTTCCCGGTCTATCGATACAGCTCCGACTTGACCTGTTTCGTCAACCACATTTTTAGCATTAACTGCTGTTAACGGAGGATATTTACCAGAGGTGCTTTCGATCCCATGAGCGCCCTTCGAACTTAGTCCCCCGGCATATACCTTGGGCTTTTTGTCTTCGGAAATGTCCTTTGTTCTGTCGTTCATGTCATTCTTGCATTCGTCCAGAAAATCGACTACTTCCTTCGCCCGTTTTTCCTCACCGATAACTTTACCAATCAGATTTAGAGAATCATATACTTCCTTGCTGAAGGTTGATAGTGTACCGTAGTCTAAGACCACAACTGGAATACCAGTTTTCGCCTGAAGGTCATCAGCTTTAGCTTTATCCGTAAATAAGCAGGTAAAGATAACATCCGGCTTAATGCTGACAAGCTTTTCAGCATCAGGGGTAGAATCAGGCCCCCCCGGGCCGATGGTAGGAAGATCTTTCAATTGGGGATTAGCCATGAAATATGGCCTTCCTGTGGGACTTTTCTTTTCCAGTTCTTCTACTCCAATAACCTTATCTGCTCCATTGACATAACAGACCAAACGAAGAGCCCCAGGGCCTATGGCCACTACTTTCTTGGCGGGGGTTTTAATTTCGATTTCTCGCCCAGACAAATCTGTTATTTTTACTGTTTGTTCTTCTATTTTTTCTTTTGAGGCAGGCTTTTCTCCACAGCCAAACATCAACACCGACATCACCAAGAGAAGAGCAATCGCCAAAGCCAAAATAGAAATTTTTTTTCGCATTATTTCACCTTCCATTTAATTTATAATTATTTCTTACCGACCAATATTCCGACCAATATTTTGTTCAAACACATCCTCGACACATTGAGTGTAGCCGCCACCTATTTGCTGGTGGCTTCGTTTTTTTGACTATATTCAACTATAAAGGAACAACAACCGGAATCGCCTGAAATCTTTCCACTGCCACCGGAACCGCATAAACCTCTTCAATGATCTCCGGTGTTATTACTTCAAACCCCCCGGCAGCAAAAATAGTACCATTCTTCAAAAAGATAAATTTGTTGGCAAACCTGATCGCCAAATTCAAATCGTGCATGGTAACAAGGGCAGCGATCTGCTGCTTTTGTACAACCTTTTTGATAATTTTCAGCACATCCAACTGGTTTCTTAGATCCAAATTGCTTGTTGGCTCATCTAATAAAAGCACCCTCGGCTCCTGAGCCAGCGCCCGGGCAATTACAACCTTTTGTAGTTCTCCGCCGCTCAGCTCATCAATGAAGCGCAAGGAAAAGTCTTCTAGGCCAAGGATTTTTATGATACGGTTAACTATTTGCATATCCCTCTCTGAGATATCCCAGGTGATGTGCGGTTTTCTTCCCAGAATGATCGCATCGAATACTGTAAATCTACCGCCTTCATGCCGCTGTGATACGTATCCAATTTTTTGGGCAACTTCCCGGCGGCTAAGTTTAAATACTTCATCTTTTTCTATGGTAATAACCCCTTGCTGTGGCTTTAATATTTTGTTGATGCACTTCAGCAGAGTAGATTTTCCAACACCATTGGTGCCGAGGATAGCCAAACAATCCCCATTATCCACTTCGAATTTGACATCTTTCAGCACCAGGTAGCTCGGATATCGAAACTCAACACCATCGACCGATAAGATCATTTTTTCTTAAACCCCCTGGAAAGAAGATATAAAAACAACGGAGCACCCATAAAGGAAGTAATAGCTCCAACAGGCAAGACCACCGGTTTAATGATAGTCCTGGCCAGTGTATCTGAAGCAAGGAGTAAGAGGCACCCCATTACAGTGGTTCCTGGGATCAAGAAGCGATGATCCCCACCGATCATTCTCCTCATCATGTGAGGTGCAACCAGACCGATGAAACCAATAATCCCCAAAAAAGCAACAGCTACCGAAGTAATCAAAGAAGAGATTAACATACCGCCCAATCTCAGCTTATCTACATCAACACCAAGTCCTTTGGCAGTTTCTTCTCCGCTATCAATAGCATTGTAATCCCATCTATTCAGCATAAAATAGAGCAAAGCGAGCATAACGAGAAAAAACATAATTCTCACATCACTCCAGGATGCTCTTCCTAGATCGCCGAAAGTCCAAAAAACTATAGCCGCAACCTGTACATCCTGAGCAAAAAACTGAATTAAGGTGGTTGCTGCGGAAAAAAGCGAACCTAGAGCTACTCCAGCCAAAACCATTGCTTCCGGTGTAACACCCACACGGGTGGCCAGAAATAGTATGACCAGTGTAGCTGCCATAGAAAAAATAAAAGCTGAAACGGTAACAATGTAGGAGTTGCTGATGATCACTGCGTCTGCGCTTCTGCTCTGCATGCTTCCTGCCCCTAAAACAACTATTGCCAGGGCAGCACCAAATGCTGCTCCCTGTGATATTCCCAGGGTAAATGGGGAAGCCAGAGGGTTTCTCAGGATATTTTGCATCACACAACCAGCAACAGATAACGCTGCTCCAGCTATGATCGCTGCTAGAACCCGCGGCAGCCGGATGTTCCAGATGACGATCTGAGAACTCTCACTCCCCTTACCCAGTAACGTCATAACAACCTGCCCTGGGGTAAGATCAGCGGATCCGGCACAAATAGCGAATATCCCTAAAACTACTGTGAGCAGTGCCAGGGAAATGATGATCACTGTTTTTCTGCCTGTATATTTAAGGTAACTCTCTGGTATGTTTTTAGCTTGAACTACGCTTTGCTTCATCAATGACACTCCTGGTTTCCAATTTGATTAAATAGACTTAACTGAACGGAGAATTGTTTTGGTGATGACATCTTCCAATTTCTGCTGTAAGAACTCAACTGCTAGTGGTTCCCCCACAAGATTTGCTTCTGTAATCTCAGTGGAGTACGGCAAGGCTGCGGCAATTTCAATTTTCTTTGCATCCAGCATCTCTTTTAAACGAGATTTTGTCTCCTCATTTACTTTGTTCAGTATCACCGAGAATGCTTTACCTGCCTCTCTGGCTAATTGAGCTGCCTTTTCAGCCAGTAAAACCGCCTCATAGGATGGATCCACGGTCATCAATATTATATCCACTCCCTCTAACACACCCCTGCCGAAGTGCTCAACACCTGCTTCTGTATCCACAATCACCCATTCTTCGTCGCTTTCTTCCAGCTTGTTTAAAAACTCACGGGCCAGTGCCCCCATGGGACAGGCACATCCTTCATTGGCATGTTCAACTTTTCCGATCTGTACCAGTCCAACCGATCCATCCCAGGATACACTCTCTGTAGAGAGTTCACCGATGCCGAAACTTCCAGGAAACATTTTCACCTCTTCTGTGCCCTTGCTTCTCAGAGAAACCATGATTTTACTACCAACAGCCTTTTTTCCTCCAATGTTGTCCATCAGTGTTTGGGCAGGGGGTTGGATACCCAGCATTCTACCAAGGCCGAGATTGGACTCATCGGCATCAACAACAAGGACTTTGCTCTCCTTTCCCAATGTCTTAGCAAGCATTGTCACAAGAGTACTTTTACCACTGCCTCCACGTCCACAAACAAGCACCTTTGGCATTCTGATCAATCCTCCTTCGTTTTATTGAACCATCCGATCTTTATTCCAGTAAGGCTGTCCAGTTCGCTAGAATAAGGCTTTAAATCCAGCAGCGTACTGCCATCTACTGTTTCAATACCTTGAACCAATAAGCGGTTCTCTTCCCGGTGCAGTAGTTTGGCCACACAAAAAGCAATCGGGTTTGGGCGGGATGGCGACCGGCATGCAAATACACCCCTCAGCTCTGGGCCAAATGGTGTTTTAGTTTGAAGCACATCCCTTTCAGCGAGATGTAACCAATAGAGAACAATCAGGTGTGATGACTTCTCTATGTCCTTGAGACCCTGAACATAGTCTGGATAGATCTCCAGTTCCACTTGATTGTCGGAAAACCGCCCCTGATGTGGAGCATCACCAGGTGACTGATATGGGCTGTGGATAATACCGATAGGTACCAGTTCTATCTTGTTCACTCCTTTCTTTTCAGTCTATTAAAATAAAAAACCACGAAAGGCATCTCTGCTGAGATGAAACACCTTCGTGGTATTGTTGAACAATTATTATTTTGATAAAAAATTGAAAAATTATCTTGCTTATCCCCACTTCTG
>JBASML010000108.1:0-2304 GCA_049656845.1 Syntrophaceticus sp. | reverse complement strand
TGCTGTCTAATAAAATTGTAACAGGCCCCTCATTAACAATTCCAACATCCATCATGGTCTGAAACTCACCTGTTACCAGGTGGAGGCCGCTCTCCCTTAAAAAATCCAGCAGTTTCTCAAATAAAGGAAAGGCATCCTCTGGTGCTGCTGCACCTGTAAAACTGGGGCGCCTTCCTTTTCGGCAGTCACCATAAAGGGTGAACTGGGAAACCACCAGTAATTCTCCTCCCAAATCAGTGATAGAATAATTAAACTTCCCCTCTTGATCAGGGAATATTCTCAAGTTCAAGATCTTGTCTGAAATGTACCGTGCATCACTATCATGATCATCTTTTCCGACTCCCACCAAAACGACGAGCCCGGCACCGATGGACTGTTTCTGCTGCCCCTCCACCTGTACCCAACCGCGGCTCACTCTCTGCACCACAGCTCTCACATCTATCACCTCTTACTTGGGGACTACTCTATGTACTTCCAGTACATCACTGACATGGTTGACCTTCTCCATGACCTTGTATAGGTGCTCAATATCTCGAATCTCCAGTTTCAAATTAACCCGGGCCATTCTATCCTTCATTGCCCTGGCATTAACAGCATTGATAATCGTTCTAGTATCTGCAATTGTGTTCATAATATCTGTTGTTAAGTGGGGGCGGTCAAAGGCCTTAACTTCGATTTCCACCTGGTAGGTCGTCGGAGTTTCTTCATCCCAACTTACCTCAATGATACGCTCTGTTTCACCCTGAAGATGATGGGCAATGTTGGGACAATCAGCTCTATGGACCGAAACCCCTCTTCCTCGTGTAATATAACCAATAATCTGATCCCCAGGCAAGGGGTTACAGCAGTGAGAAAGGTGAACTGCTAAATCCTTTACACCTTTGACCCGCACCCCTGGAGTAACAGGTTCCTTCTTTTCAGGAATCTTTAACAGCAGTTGCTCTTCCTTATCTGTGATCAAAAACTCTGGTTCTTCCTTTTTCTCCAGTTCGCTGCGCACCTTACTGACTACAGATATGGGAGAGAGATTGCCACTGCCAATCCCAGCATACATATCCTCCTCTGTTTGAAAGCCTAGCCTCTGGCAGAGCTCATTCTTCCTTTCAATTTTAAAAAAGTCGGCAGGTTCAAACCCTTGCCTACGCAGCTCTTTTTCTAGTAGGTCCCTACCCCGCAGGATGTTATCAACTTTTTGTTCCTTTTTAAACCACTGCTTAATCCGGTTTTTGGCCTGAGATGTCTTCACAATAGAAAGCCAATCACGGCTTGGCCCACCACTCTGTTTAGAAGTTAGGATTTCTACGATATCTCCATTTTTCAGCTGATAATCTAAAGGTACAATTCTTCCGTTGACCTTGGCTCCAATACAACGGTTGCCTACTTCGGTATGAATGCGGTAAGCAAAATCAACAGGAACTGAACCAGAAGGAAGTTCCAAAACATCCCCTTGAGGGGTAAAAACAAAAACAACATCTGAAAAAAGATCTATCTTCAGGGATTCCATAAACTCTCTGGCATCCCGCAGTTCATGATTCCAGTCTAAGATCTGGCGCAGCCAAGAAAGTTTCTTCTCGAATTCCTCATCAGTAGGGCGCCCCCCCTCTTTATATCTCCAGTGAGCAGCAATCCCATATTCAGCAGTCTTGTGCATCTCAAAAGTACGGATCTGCAGCTCAAAAGGCTCGCCCAGCGGCCCAATCAAGGTAGTATGCAGCGACTGGTACATGTTCTGTTTAGGCATAGCAATGTAATCCTTAAAACGTCCAGGAATAGGTTTCCACATGGTATGGACTATCCCCAAGGTAGCGTAACACTCCTTGACTGTATTGACAATTACTCTTACTGCAATCAGATCATAGATTTCCGATAGATCCTTCTTCTGTTCTATTATTTTGCGGTAAATGCTGTATAAATTCTTTGGCCTACCTGAGATTTCCGCCTGAATCCCCGTTTCATTTAGCTTTTCCCTGAGTTTAGAGACCACAAGATTTATATAGTCCTCCCGCTCGCGTCGCTTTTTGGCTATCCTTTCCACCAGTTCATAATATTTTTCAGGCTCTAAATAGCGAAAAGCCAAGTCTTCAATCTCCCATTTAATCTTATAAATACCCAGGCGGTGCGCCACAGGAGCAAAAATCTCCAAGGTCTCATGGGCTATTTCCTTCTGTTTATCTACTGGATGATGACCAAGGGTGCGCATGTTGTGCAGTCGGTCCGCCAGCTTAATTAGAATCACCCGGATATCCTGGGCCATGGCCAGGAACATACGGCGTAGGTTTTCAGCATGGCGGTCCTCCTGTGACT
>JBASML010000107.1:0-1773 GCA_049656845.1 Syntrophaceticus sp. | reverse complement strand
TTCTTCTTCTGATTTTGGCAAATCCTGAGCCTCTGGCTCTTTATTGTGAACTGCATTTAAGTTCTGATACTCAACACTTTCCTTAACTACTGCACTCTCTTCGATCCGCACCTTTTTCCCTCCCGCTGTTAATAAATTACTGACCTCCACCCATAAACTGCATTGTAAGCCACATACTTTGGGTATTCAGTTTAGCAATTGCCTGCTCCAAATATGTAAACTGCCTATAATAACGCTCCTCCAAACGAAGGTATTGTTCCTCCATCCTTGCCATACGCTCATCGATCTGGCGTACAGTACGGCTGATATAGCTGTCATCATATAAACTCCCGGCTGAGCCTGCCTGTCTGGTAATCCTGGACATGGCGTTATTGATAGAATCATAAAGACGAACAGCAATACCTTTCTGTGCTGGGTCAGTGATCTCATTTCCATCAGCATCTGTGGCCCTGGTAAAGAGGTTCACGACCGCGTCTGCATTAGACTCTAAAGCATCCCGCAGCATTTTTTCATCCAGATGCAGCTTCCCCCGTTCTTGATAATGTCCAGTAGTTATGCCTATTATACTAAGCTGGTTAGCTGGCCCTGTAAACTCTTCAAAACCCTTGGTCACTGTAACCTCATCTGTAATCCCCTGCACTATACTGGATAAGGCCGCTCGCATTTCAGCCAGGGCTCCGCTCAAAATGGTATCCCCTTTAAGAAGTCCGCTCCGGGCTTTTTCTTCCCAGGCATCGATCTGCCTGTCCGTCAATCCGCCATCCCGTATCTGCTCCTCGGTTAAGGGGCTGTAGGAGGGGAAACGCTGTTCATAGAGCTTTTTGTTGACACTCTCCAGGATTTCATTATAAGTTTCGACAAAATCCTTAATTACATCTACAATACGGTCGATGTCTTGCTCCAGGGAAACCGTGACAGCTTTATTTGGGTCTGCACCCTTGAAGTAGAAAGTAACACCATTAACTGTATATGTATTGTCATGGCTGGTCAGCCCACTTAATCCGTTAATCTCGAAAGAGGCATCAATTCCACCCTTTTCATTCCCCTCACTTATCTGCAAAACATCTGTCAGAAAAGCACCGTTGATCTGAATCTCCGCACCCTCTTGCCTGTTGCCTGTCTTGTTGGTAGCAAAAGAAACCTTGTCAACTGACGGGTCATAAAATAAGCTGACCCCACACTCTTTATTGATCCGCGCAATTAGAGAATCAAAGGTTTCTGTGTCACCATTAACATTTATAGTATGTGATTGGTTATCAACTTTGATAGTAAAAGAAAATGTGTGGTCTTCAGTCCATGCAAAATTACCAGAAAGAAATTTATCCTTTTGCGACCAGAGGGATGCTCTAGAGTCAATAGGATCTACTTTTACCGATGACTGCCCATCTTCAAAGCCTAAGACACCCAAAGCTCCCAAAGCTTCGGATGTACCCCCTATCTTGATTGTAGGGATATTACCGTTTTCTTGGGCTACCGCGAACCTGATCTGGTTTTCTGTGGTGAGGGAGACAACAACCTTGCCTTGAAGGGAAGAGGCATCGATCTCGCTTTGAATATCATTTACCAAGTCATTAAGGTCATCATAGGTTTGTTGTTGGAGAACGATTTCCACTGTTTCTCCATCAAGAGAAATATTAAACTTATTATTACTCTCTGTTATCTCAACATTATTACTGATGGCATCACCGGTGAGGGCAGCAGCCGCAGAGATCCTGCCGGTGCTGCTGTTAGTAGCCACAGTAGCCAACTGTGAAACTTTGACCTGGTATGAAG
>JBASML010000106.1:0-6157 GCA_049656845.1 Syntrophaceticus sp. | reverse complement strand
GGATCATCCCGATGCTGTGGCAGCAAACAGAAGGCTGGTTGCTCGCGCTCTGGGTATTGAGGATGATAGGTTTTTTACGGTAAACCAGGTACATGGTGATCGCGTCTTGGTGATCGAGAGTGAAGCTGAGCTATTTGCAAAGAAAGGCAGTATGGCAGATGCTATGGTTACACATCTTAATAATGTTGCCTTGACTATTTTATGTGCTGACTGCCAGGTGGTTTACCTTTATGATCCGGTGCGGCAGGTGATTGGCATTGCTCATGCAGGATGGCGTGGAACTGTGGCACGGGTGGCTGCCAGGTGTCTGCAGGAGATGTCCCGGATCTATGGCAGCAGACCACAGGACTGTCAGGCTGCCCTTTCTCCAGCTGCAGGTCCCTGCTGCTATGAGGTGGGGGATAATGTTTATCAAGCAGTGAGGGATGCATTTCCTGGTTTATGGCAAGGGTTGATAACAGAAAAGGAAGATGACAGCAAGTGGTATTATAATATGTCACAGGCAAATTTTATTGTTTTGCAGGATGCTGGTGTTAGGAAGGAGAACATTTTTATAAGCGGTATGTGTACTCTTTGCTGCCAGGACATATTCTTTTCTCATCGCGGGAGTCAAGGAGTAACCGGAAGAATGGCAGCAGTTTTGATTCAATGAGCAAGTGAGGTGAAAAAAATGGGCTGTTGCTGTGGTGAAGGGAATACAACATCTTTTAAGGAAATAACCCTCCAGGTTTCGGGTATGAGCTGCGTGCATT
This sequence comes from Syntrophaceticus sp., assembly GCA_049656845.1. Lineage (GTDB taxonomy): Bacteria > Bacillota > DSM-12270 > Thermacetogeniales > Thermacetogeniaceae > Syntrophaceticus. Next base: position 5,405 of record JBASML010000106.1, on the reverse strand, counting down.
GCCAGAAAGCAGTAAAAGATGCTCTTTGCAAACTGGAAGGAGTAAAGGATGTGCAGGTGGACCTGGATTGTGGTTGTGTCAAGATCCAGTATAACCCTATGCTAGTTAGTATACTGGAGTTTAAAGAATCCATCCAGGATGCCGGTTACGAGGTGCTCTAGGTGGAAAGACAGGTCCGGAAGACACCGCACCGGAAAATTAAAAAGAAGTCTTTAAAGAAAAAGCTGAGCAAACTGACCAGCAGATTGATTATTCTTTCTTTTGTTATTCTCGTTATCGTCTGGTTAGGGCTGCAGGCATTTAATTTTTGTGTATTTCATGCCATTAGGACTGTAGATGCTCAACCAGGTGAGTTAGCAGCATTCACTACAGCTCAGGGTGTTTTGTTGCTCCAGGAAGAGATAGTAAGAGCACCCGCGCCCGGAAAGATGGAGCCTTTGGTGCCAGAGGGTATGCGTGTTTTTATTGGTGGAGTTGTTGCCAGCTTAGAACCTCTGACAGGCCCTGACCAAAGTGGGAGCAGTATTGAGATTAAGAGCCCTGCCACTGGTATTGTCTGCTATCACTTAGATGGTTGGGAGGGTGTCTATGACCGCCTTTCCTGGGAGCGTAGTGATCCCAGTATAATATTTAAAAAACTTACTGAAGAAAGTAATCAGGAAAGCGAAGTTCTACAAAAAGAGGGGTTCAGCAGAGGGGATCCAGTTTTTAAAATTATCGATAATCTAGTGAATCCTTATTTAATTATCCAATATGATCAGGAATTTGCTTCGCATTTAAAGGTTGGTAAGCTACTGCAGCTGAGCTGGGAGAAAGAGGGAGATGGTGAAGGAAGGGTAATATCCCTTATCAACAAGGGTAGCGACAGATTCGCCCTTCTGGAGCTAGAGCAGGCACACCCGTTTCCCTGTCAGCGCCTTCTGGAATTTGAGATAAAGAGCAAGAAGGGAGAGGGGGTTATTATCCCTGTTTCTGCACTGGTAAAAGAGAATGATAAAAAAGGGGTATATGTTATGTCAGTTTTGGGGCCAGTGTTTAAAAAAGTTGATGTAACTGCTGAATTAAATGATCGGGTTGCGGTTCAGGGAATCTCTCCAGGGGCTGAAGTAGTGAAAAACCCGGGATTAGCCAAGTTGATTAAGAAAGATATTTGAAAAGGAAGGAATCGGTCTTTTTTTGCCGAATGGAATTGAGGAGGAAGATTTTGTTGTCTGGTACTCTAACAGAACGTATTGAAAATGTTAATAAGAGGATTGAGCAGGCGTGCCGGCGCTCGGGCCGCAGCCCATCAGAAGTGAAACTTGTTGCTGTGACTAAGATGGCGAAAGTTGAAATGATAAAGCAGGCTTTGCATTGTGGTCTGCATAGATTTGGTGAAAACAGGGTACAGGATTTTTTAGCTAAGTATGAGGAAATTGGTGAAGATGTGGAGTGGCATCTGATTGGGCACTTGCAGCGCAATAAGGCCAAATACCTGACCGGGAAAGTAGATATGATTCACTCTCTTGACCGGTTATCATTGGCCAAACTTCTTGATCGTTTGAGTGAGGAGCAGGGGTACCCATGGCAGGTACTGGTGCAGGTTAATGTTTCCGGGGAGGATACAAAGTACGGCCTTTCTCCGGAAGAACTCCCCGGGTTTCTTGATCTTATTCAGGATATGAGGGGGATAAATGTATGTGGCTTAATGACCATAGCCCCCTATGAGGAGGACCCGGAGAGGGTTCGCCCTGTATTTAAAGGCCTTCGCCTTCTTCGAGATGAAATGTCTCGGACAAGGCCGCAATTTAATTTGTGTCATCTTTCTATGGGAATGACCAATGACTTCGAAATTGCAATTGAAGAGGGAGCGACATTGGTCCGGGTAGGGAGCGCCATTTTTAGTGATTTAGCTTAATAGATGGGGGGTGAGCTGTACGTGGCTCGCAGTTTGTTTGATAAAGTCATCAATTTTTTAGGATATTCAGAGCAGGATGATGAGTTTGAAAGCTTAGAGGACTTCGAGGATAGGTTTGATGGGAGTGAGGATGAAACAAGAGGGCGTAAACGCGCCCCTGTTTTAAATCTGCACACTTCCCCTGAAGTTAAAATAATTGTAATGACACCTGGTAGTTTTAATGAAGCAGAGAAAATAGCTAATCACCTGAAAAGCAGGAAACCGGTAGTCGTTAATCTAAGCGAAGTTTCAAAAGAGGTAGCTCAACGGATCCTTGACTTTATGGGTGGAACCGTGTTTGCCTTAAATGGTAATATGCAGAAAGTAAGTAAAAACACATTTCTTTTTGTGCCCAGTAATATGACTGTTTACTCCGATACGCCAGATGCCCTTGCACATGACAAATTTATAGCGAAGTTGGAGAGGGATAGGGCACATGACTGTTAATCAGAAAAGGGTTGGCGTGATCGGTGCAGGTGCCATGGGAAGTGCCATCATTCGAGGTTTTGTAAAGGCGGGTCTTGTGTGCCCTGAAGATTTAACAGTAGGTGACCCAAGAGAGGATATTCTTCAAGAGTTGAATCAATCTACTGCGGTTAATATAACTACAGATAATAGCACTGTGGCCCTGCGAAGTGAAGTTGTTGTTATTGCGGTAAAGCCCAATCAGGTGGAAAGTGTCCTTGAAGAAATTGCACCTGTGATTACCCAAGAGCATCAGGTGATTTCTGTAGCTGCAGGGATTAGGATCTCAAGTATTGAAAAACACCTTCCCCCTGATGTTTCAGTAATACGGGTGATGCCTAATGTGCCGGCCTTGATTGGTGAAGGAATGACCGTACTGGCTTTAGGTAGCAAGGCAGATAAAAGAGATCAAGAAACTGCTGAGCTGCTTTTTTCTGCACTGGGCAAGGTGCTTACCTTAAAGGAAAGCGACCTTGATGCTGTAACCGGGGTGAGTGGGTGTGGCCCCGCTTATATGGCTATTATTATAGAAGCCCTGGCTGATGGCGGAGTAAAAATGGGGCTTTCCCGGCAGGTTGCCCTGGAGTTGGCTGTTCAAACTATGATTGGCACTGCTAGGATGATTCAGGTAAACGGTGATCACCCTGCCTTACTAAAAGACATGGTTTGCTCTCCCGGGGGGAGCACAATCAGTGGGGTTCATATCTTGGAGAACGGCGGTTTAAGGGGACTTCTGATCAGTGCTGTTGAGGCCTCTACCAAGCGTTCAGGAGAACTGCAATGAACGGCTATTTTATCATAAATCTTATTTCTGTAGCAATTAACATCTATATCTGGCTGATAGTGGCAAGGGTGAGTTTATCGTTTATTCGCCCTCGTACATACCACCCTATTCTGAAATTTATCTATGATATAACTGAGCCTTTACTGGAAATCTGTAGAAGAATACTTCCTGGTCCAGTGATGAATCTTGATTTTTCCCCATTTATAGCCATCATTTTTTTAGAGATTGTTAGGGCTTGCCTGATTACACTGATGAGTAATCTTTTTTAGAGTTGGTTGATCTGGCTTGGGTAACATCCTTTGCAGAAGGGGTGAGGCTCCAGGTAAAGGTGCAGCCCCAGGCATCCAGGAATGTGATTGAAGGAATAAGAAGGAGACTTTCTTTATATTAAGTTAACTGCTCCACCTGTGGATGGATAAAACAAATAAACAGCTTGTCAGATTTCTAGTGCAGTTTTTACATTGTGGTAGAGGCAAGATAAGGATCTCCAGGGGTGACACCGGGCGGTGCAAGTTTCTGGAGATTATTGGGGTAACAGAGGAGGAGATCCGGCGCCGGGTTGGCTGTTGTCAAAAGGGAGTATAACATGCCATCTCTCTACTCATAATAATTACAAACTATTTATTAAGGAGTGGCGTCCATGGCCAAGAAAACGAAACAGAGCCCAGCTAAAAAGAGGATGAAACCCCAACAGACAGATATCGAAACAGCGTCAGAGTATACTACCATTGATGACCTGAAGAGAAAAGGTCTGGTGGAGGGCGAAATGGAGAGGGAATAACCCGCTGCATTTTTGTGACAAGGCACTTTTTTAGGTGCCTTTTTTTATTTCGCAAAATTATTAGCTACAGGCAGGATTTTTGGAGTAATTAATTGAAACTAAGTTTCTTATGCAGCCTATTTGCTGTCTATGGTAATTGGGGGTGATAAATTAGGAAATATACATAATAATAGGCATTTGTAAGGTGATTGAGAAAAAATGAACTGGGGGTTCAGTGATGTTTTCTCTACGCAAGTCTGTTGTCTTCATGATTGCTCTGATGATGGTTTTAACCTTTGGGTTGATGGGATGCGGTTCTGATACAGATACAAAAGATTCTGATACACTGAAGGTTGGATTTGTTTATGTGGGACCTGCCGGGGATCATGGCTGGAGTTACACCCATGACCAAGGACGCAAATACCTTGAGAAAGAACTTCCTTATGTGAAAACCACCACTTTAGAAAGTGTTAGTGACAATGATGCGGAGAAGGCGATTACCCAATTGGTAGAACAAGGTAACAAGGTAATTTTTACAACCAGTTTTGGTTTTATGGATCCTACCATTAGTGTGGCTAAGAAGTATCCAGATGTGACATTTATGCATTGCTCCGGCTTTAAAACAGCAGAAAATGTAGGGAACTACTTTGGCCGTATCTACCAGCCGCGCTATTTGTCGGGGCTGGTCGCAGGCAAAATAACAAAAACCAATGTCATCGGTTATGTGGCAGCCTTCCCCATCCCGGAGGTAGTGAGAGGAATCAATGCCTTTACTCTGGGTGTTCGGGAGGTCAACCCTGATGCTGTCGTCAAGGTGGTATGGACCCAGACATGGCTTGACCCAGCCAAGGAAAAGGATGCGGCAAAAAGCTTGCTGGAGCAAAATGCTGATGTCATCGCTCAGCACCAGGATTCGCCAGGCCCCCTCCAGGCAGCAGAGGAAAAGGGGGTTTACAGCATCGGTTATAATAATGACATGTCTAAATTTGCACCTAAGGGCTATCTGACCTCTCCAGTCTGGAACTGGGGACCCTACTATGTGGATGTAGTCAAATCAGTAAAAGAAGGAACCTGGAAGAGTGGAGCATACTGGGGTTCCATGGCTGATCAGGTTGTAGACCTGGCACCTTTGAGTTCTCTGGTACCAGATGATGTTAAAAATTTGGTAGAGGAGAAGAAAGAGATAATTATATCGGGTGAATGGGATGTTTTTACAGGCCCTATCAAGGACCAGAAGGGCAATATCAAAGTTCCTGAAGGCAAAAAGATGAGTGATCAAGAGATGCTTGGTTTTGATTGGTTTGTAGAGGGTGTTGAGGGTACTATTGAGAATTAGCTGACTTAGTACAGGAGGCCGTGTTGTGACCAGGACGGTTATCGAGATGCGGAACATCACCAAACAATTTCCTGGGGTGCTGGCCAATGACAGTGTCCATTTCCAGCTCTTAGAGGGTGAGATT
>JBASML010000105.1:0-2382 GCA_049656845.1 Syntrophaceticus sp. | reverse complement strand
TTTCCACCTGTCTGGCCAGGGCGGGAAAAATAGATTCTCTCAATATCTTGGGATTTATGAGCAGGCCATGCTGGTAAGCAATGTCATCAGCAATAATAATCCCATCGACCCCCTGGTCGACCAGCCCTTTGATGAGCCCCTTGTTCAATTGTTCTACTTTTACGATAAAATCCTGAAATGAACATGGTGAACTCCTGGAAAGCAACAAAAAATCTGTATAGCCCAGGATGCGTGTCCCCCAACCAAAGGCACCATCGATCAAGGCAAAAATAAACAGCGGTGTCTTCAAAGCCCACTCCTCAAGATCAGGCAAAGTCGGCTTTAGGCTGCTTGGGACACTCTTACCATTACCATCTGGATAATCAGGCGCAAGGCAGACAAGATCCAGCCCCAGCCCCTGAACAAAAGCCGCCCTCTCTTCAAAACCAACCTGGCTGCAGTTTAACCTCTCCGTGATCAGCCCGTCATCAATGCAGAGCTCTCCTTTTGGAATTCTGTCTGGAAGTTGATGGTTAACAGCTGCTTTGACCCGCTCTCGGGAATTTTGCATAAATGATCACCTCTATAAAATATGACATGATAAAAGGGCAGTCGTAAATAATCTTAATCTCTGTTGGTGCTACCATAGGAAGATGAGTGTCTATAATAGCAAGATGCGCGGAAACATAGAACCACTCCCACGCATCATATCATAGATCCAGGCGTTGATGAATACTGCTGTGATTTGATTAGATGTTCTGTTTTGTGTGCCTGGATTTCTTTGTGTTCAATTTTTCACCGATCATCAACTAATCTGTATAGATGGAGCCTCTTTTTTATTTCTTTATATCATAATGGTGATGGAGGAACGGGAATGCCGTTCCTCCTTATATTTGGTTTTTAGGTACACTTTAAACAAGCAAAGACATTTTACACTGCCGCTGTGCTCTGTTCCACACCCCTAGCCTTAGCCATGGCCTTAGGACCAAGTTCCGGAAGGAACAATGCCACCACAGCCACACAGAGGAAACAGAGGGCACCCAGTGCAAATAAGAGATAATAGTTCTGCCCTGCTATCGGTGTAATTATAAATGTAGGTATGCAGACTGCACCAACCACCTGTAGGGTTCCAATAATGCCACCAGCACTTCCTGCATACATAGGGCCAATTTCCGGAAGCAGTGCTGGGAAGGACATATACAGTGGGCCTCCGGCAGCACCGGCAAACCCCTGGAGCAGGAACAACACCCACATGATTACACCAAGAGGAGATTGCCAAGCATAGTATGTTAAAGCTGCACCTACAACCGCAACACTTACCAGGAAGGGTTTCATATAACCAATACGATCACAAATAATGGGGCCTAGCAAGCTGCCGAAAAGGCCGCCTAGTGTTCCAATTGAGGCCAGCAGCCCAGCCTGGACTGGATCAATTCCTCTTACCTCGTGTAGTGCATTGGGGAGAAAACCAGAAAAAGCTATCATAGCACCCATGGAAAACATCATGATGACAGCAACCAGCCAAACATTCTTGCTTTTAGCAGCAACCCCTAAATATTCGGTCACTGGCATGGCCGGCATGTCAGGTGCCCCCTCAGGCTTATCCTTAATCAATATCAGCCATAAAAAGGCGTTAATTACAGCAAAAATACCAGCTGTGATAAAAGCGCTTTTCATAGTCGGAAATAGTGCTGTGGTAGCTGTGCCTACAAACATTGCAGCTGTGGCTCCTACCAAATAGATACCCATTGCTTTACTTATCTCTTCCGGGGGAAACCATGCTCCCAGCAGCTTGGATACATTGGCATTCAAAAAGGCACAGCTTAACCCTGCCATCATCATCAGGATCAGCATCTGCCAGTAGTTCGTCGCCATATAACGGAACATGGTGCCTATTATTACGAAAACCAAACTAAAAGCAACAACTTTTTTTACCCCAAACTTATCTGCCATAGAACCCGCGAAAATACTGAGAAAAATGGGAGGTATCATAGGGGCTGTTAATATACTGGCATATTGTGTGGGTGTCAAATTAAGCTCGGGAATAAGCTTGTAGGCCAAAGGAGGTATTTGATACTGCGCATAACAGCCTACAAATGTAGTGAAGAACATGACACTCAGCACTACCCAGCGATATGGAGATTTTTGCGCTTGAACATTTTCACTCATAGTATATATACTCCTTTCACTATGTTGTTCGTGTCAGACAAAACATATAAAATAACACAGCCTTCGTTTGCTTTCTTTAAAAAATAGCTGTGATTGTTTATTCTGAATAAACTCTGATGCAAAAGCAGGTAGCTGCTCCGCATTAACTAGCAATTGATGCCGAATATGCCCTAACATCATTTTTTACAGAGCAGAACTATGTTTTTATAGTGATTGAAAAGTGATAATATTTTT
>JBASML010000104.1:0-1698 GCA_049656845.1 Syntrophaceticus sp. | reverse complement strand
GGTGAGAGACTGCAGCAATTTTGCCTATTTAGATGACCGTTTTCTCCGGGTGGCGGTTAAAAACAGGGAAAAAAACCGACTGCTGGCCCGAGAACTGACAGGATTAGTGAGTTCAGGGCTTCAAAAGTGAGTCGAGTTTGTGTTAAAATACCAGTCAGAGAAATAAATAATAGAAGATGTATTGATGGTGTTTACTTGTCTGTTTTAGGAAAAAAGAGGAGTGAACGAATTGGAAGGTACGGTTGCTGGGGTATGTATTAGTGAAAAGCCAGGTACAGGAAAGGTTAATGTTGGAAAAGGGTATTTGGAGAAGGATCGGGGATTGGTGGGAGATGCCCATGCAGGAACTGAGAGGCAGGTCAGTGTTCTCACTCTGGAGGTAATGGAGAAGGTTGCCTCTGAAGGGGGATTTTCTGCTGCTCCGGGTGATTTTGCGGAGAATATTAACATAAAGGGTATAGATGTGGATGAGATAGAGCTGGGATCCTGCTTGCTGCTGGGTAATGCAGAGCTTGAGGTGGTTCAGATCGGCAAGGTCATTGATGAGACACATACTTTTAATTTTCATGGAAAGGTTCCCCTGGTCAGTGAAGGGCGTTTTTGCCGGGTTGTGCGCAGCGGTTGGGTATCCATTGGGGATCGGGTTCGTTTAATTAAGCCTAATTGAATACCGGTACCGTGGTGCCGGATAATTAACCTGTCGTTTTCTTAATCGGGATAACACCGGTTGTGTTTTTTTTTAAATTGACTAAGCAGGAATAATAACAAGAACAGCGAATACATGTAAATAACAACTAAATAGTGGAACAGGTGGCCCGGTCAACGGGCTGAAAAGGGAAACCAGACACTCAGCACTGAAAAGTGTGAGGTGGAAAGGTGCGGTCCCGCCACTGTGAGGGGGAGTCTGTCCGCAGTAATCCACTCAGAGCGACGCCAAATAGATGGCATCCTTTGGGGAAGGAGCGGAAATAGCGATGAACCCAAGCCAGGAAACCTGCCTGTTCTAGCACACAGCTAGACCCTACGCGGATAGGGAGGTGGTTTTATGATCTTAAGTCTCAGTCCGTAGGACTGAGTTTTTTGTTTTTAGATACCTTATCATCAGCAGCTCTGGCAGCACATCATAGTGCTGATGCGGTGCCAGACAATAAACGCTCTTAGGGGTTTGGCTAGGTGCAGCGACATAACGGCTGTTTGCCTCTGTTACCTTACCCTTGATGAGGGGCAGAAAATGAATCACTTTCTAAAAGATAAGTAAGGAGTGATCTCTATGTTTCTTGCTTGGAAGAAGATGTCCAAGCGAAATAGAAAGTTATTGTTAACGTTGGCTGTGTTTTTTGTTTTGATGAACTCTCCCCTTACTGCCCATGCCATGCATATCATGGAGGGTTTTCTTCCGCTGAAATGGTGTGTTATCTGGGGTGTGTTGGCTATTCCCTTTGTTGTAGTCGGATTTAGGTCCATCAGTAAAACAGTTGAAAAAAACCCGGATGTGAAGATGCTGCTGGGAGTGGTAGCGGCCTTTGCCTTTGTTCTGTCCGCACTGAAGATTCCCTCTGTGACCGGCAGCTGCTCTCACCCGACAGGTGTTGGATTAGGGGCGATTCTCTTTGGACCAACCGCCATGAGTGTTTTGGGGTGTATAGTTCTGCTCTTCCAGGCACTGCTATTAGCCCATGGTGGGATCAGCACACTGGG
>JBASML010000103.1:0-3778 GCA_049656845.1 Syntrophaceticus sp. | reverse complement strand
TAATTAGCCAAACCGATGGGTGTGAACTCATTTGCACCTTGCCCGAAAGACAAAATATATGTATCATGGGGTCTCCACTTCACATTATAATTGTATCTGATCTGGTACTCGCTTTTTAAAACCCTTTCCTCATCCTTTTTACGGAAATTGAGATCGTTCTTCTCCTGCTCACTTTTTGCCTCTCTGAGCAAACGCTCATACTTCTTTTCAATCTCCTCCTGTTGACCCTTATACCACTCATCCAAAATTGGTAACTGTATGGCTTCCTTTTTTTTGGGGTTAGAGGAGCTCCCGGAAACCTCCCCTGGCAGGTCAACTCCTGTTTTCTCATCCAAGCCCACTTCATGAATATACTTGGAAAGCATATCGATCCCGGCACGCCTTCCCGCTTCTATAAAATAGATGTTGCAGGAAGCAGCCATACCCCGTAAAAAATCAACTCTCCCGTGAGCCCTGGTGCACTTCGTATTCGTCTCCGACCATATGCCTCCACAGTAGAAAGCATCAGAAGGTTTGACTTTTCCTGATTCCAATGCAGCCAACGCTGTAACCGGTTTAAAAGTTGACCCTGGTGGATATTTGCTGCCAATGACCCTGTTCTGCATAACCGCCTTCTTGCCCTCCCCTGGATTGAGGTATTCCCGTACAGCTTTTGTAGAAACCGGGGGCACCAGATTGTTGGGATCAAAGCCCGGCCGACTGGTCATAGCCAAAATAGCACCGGTTTTCACATCGATCACCACCGCAGCCCCTGCACTTCTTTTGAGCTTTTTCAGAGAATTATCCATGCCCTTCTCCAGGGCCTTCTGCAAATCGTAATCCAGAGTCAGCACCAGATTGTTTCCTTGCTCTGGCTCAACTTTTTTCAGGTTCTTGTTAGAGATGGGGCGACCATTGACATCTACCTCAACCTGGCGAAAACCATTTTTACCACGCAGGCGTTCTTCATACTGGGCCTCTAGACCGAACCTACCTACCAGATCACCCTGATTGTAGTGTTCATCTTTTTTCAGCTCATCTTCACTTATCTCCCCGATGTGACCTATGACATGGCTAGCCAGAGACGCTTCCGGGTAATAGCGAACCATCTCTTTATCGATGATCACCCCTGGGAGGTCCTGTCTTCTTTCCTCAAGGCACGCAATAACCTCGATGGGGACATCTCGCTTGATCGCCACTAGCTCATAAGGGCGCTCTTTGTGTTCATCCAAGAGCTGCTTAATATATTTGGTATCTATCTCCGGATAAAAATCATTTAAGAGCTTTGCCAGATTTTCTATCGTTTTATCCAAAGTTTCCGTGTCGGTTTGCTGCCGAACAAGGGAAACCGTGTTCACTATCTTATTTGCAGCCAGCACCTTGCCATCGCTGTCTATGATATCACCCCGGGGCGCGTGGATAGGCAGCAGACGAAACTGGTTTTGCTCCGCCTTCGTCCTATAAACAGATGCCTCCAACAGCTGAAGGGTAGCCAACCTCAAGGTTAAGATACAAAAAAGAATAACTGTTAACCATTGAAAGAATTTATATTTTTTAAACAATTTCTTGTCCTTCATTTACACTCACCTATAATAGCTACTTTTATAGTCATCCGTCCTAGGCTTATTATGAGAAAAAAGCCGCATTAAGGGATAATAAAGCAGAAAAGCGAGAATAGTATTATAGACCGCTTCCACGAAAACGGTTCGCGTCATTTGAATTAGTGTCAAGGTATAGGAACCACATAACCCTCGCCCTAAAAAGTAAACCGCATTATAAACAAAAGTGCCGCAGAACACGAGCAATATCGGCACTACGGGGTTTTCTTTAAAAAACTTTCCTTCCAATTCTCCTACAAGGTATCCTGTAATAAAACCGCTCAACGCGCAAAGACCCAAATAGCGAGAAATGATCAAATCCTGCATAAAACCTACAATAAATCCTGTTGCCCCACCTACAGTGGAAGTGCTGAACAGAGCTGTAAATATAACTAAAATCAAGAGCAGATCCGGCATAACACCCTTGAACTGTAAAAGGGGAAGAATGGTTGTCTGTAAAATTAGGGCAACAAAAAAAGAAAGGCAGATCAATAGAGTACGCCAAAATCTACCTTGCAAGATACACCCCTCCCCACCTTCCTGACCAATCGTTATGAAAGTCATAATAAAATAATTACTGAGATTGTCTGGACTCGGTGATCAAAAAAAGTTCCTCCAGGCGGTCGAAATCCACGAGGGGCTGGACAACGGCAAACTTGTTGATTCCACTGCCCTCTACTTTAGTAATTTTTTCAATAGGCAGCCCCGGAGGAAAAATACCTCCCATCCCGGAAGTAACAACCATTTCTCCCTTTTGAAGCTTTGCATCATAAGGAAGAGAAACCATCTTTAAAAGCCCAGGGCCCTCTTCTGCTCCCTCTACAACCCCTGGTGTTCGGGTTTCTTCAACAAGTGCCCCTGCTGCTCCTTCCCGGTCAAGAATAAGCAGAACTTCAGCAGTATTAGGACCCACTGCAATTACCTTACCTACCAAACCGGCATTGGATACAGCAACCATATTTTTCTGCACACCATCCTTGCTCCCGCGGTCAATGACTACCATACTGGACAGGGTATTGGGGGCACGGCTGATTACCCTGGCTCCTAGCAGGGTATACTGCTGTGCATAACGCTCTTTAAAATCAAGCAGCTCCCGCAGCCTATGGTTTTCTGAAACATACTCCTGCAAGCGGTTGTTTTCCCAGGTCAATTCCCGCACCTGATTGCGCAAGTCTTCATTCTCATCACTGATCTGGCGGGCATGTCCTATGTACTCAACATAATCCCCCGCCTTGTGCCAGACTCGCGTGATACCTCCCTGTACCGGAGCAAGCAGTTCATTAAATAGAACGCCCCCGGTAAAAAGGGATGTAAGACGGGCTAGCGCAATGCAAAACACGGCAACGGCCAGGAGCACAACTATTTTTTTATATAATGTGGAACTGCGCTTCAAAGCCAATCACCCTAACGGGCGGCTCTTGCCGCCATGACACGTTTTAAGATATCAATGTTTTCCAGAGCCTTTCCTGTTCCAAGAGCTACAGCATAAAGCGGCTCCTCTGCCATCAAGACGGGAATTCCTGTTTCCTGGCTTACCAGTCGGTCCAGGTTACGAAGCAGTGCCCCACCTCCTGCCAGAACAATGCCACGGTCCATGATATCTGCAGCCAGTTCAGGAGGTGTCTTCTCTAAACAGACCTTGATCCCGTCTACTATACTGGTTACCGTCTCTTCCAGAGCGCTGTGAATTTCTTCTGAAGTAATTTCTACTGTTTTCGGTAAACCTGTTACCAGGTCACGCCCACGCACTTGGTAATTTTCCTGTTCCTCATCCATGAGTGCAGAACCGATTTTGATTTTAATATCTTCAGCGGTTCTTTCCCCGATCATAAGGTTATAAACACGCTTAATATGCTGAACAATAGCATCATCCATTTCATCTCCGGCAACCCGGATGGATTTGCTGGTTACAATCCCACCCAGTGAAATCACCGCTACTTCCGTGGTCCCCCCTCCAATGTCAACAATCATATTTCCTGTAGGGTCATGAACCGGCAGCCCCGCTCCAATTGCTGCAGCCATGGGCTCTTCGATAAGGTATGCTTCTTTAGCTCCGGCCTGTAGGGCAGCCTCCCGGACAGCCCTTTCCTCAACTGCGGTCACCCCGGAAGGAGTGCTGACTACCACTCTTGGGCGCACTAAGGGGTTACGCTTCTGCATCGCACGACTGATAAAATAACGCAGCATACTCTGGGTAACAT
>JBASML010000102.1:0-1887 GCA_049656845.1 Syntrophaceticus sp. | reverse complement strand
TGAGAGAGTATGAATGATGTAGAGATTTATCCATCCACATGGTATTATAATGCCTCTGTTCAGGGATTTTTGGAAATACTTGCCTGGGGATTAGGAAAAGATGGCGAACAGCAGGTTGAAAAAATGCTGCAGGACGATGGTAGGGCTGTTATACCAAGTGCGTTAATGGAAACAGCATTTAGTACAAATGATAAACTAGCGCCATATGGATATACCCTAATAGATAGTAAAATTCCTGAATTAAAAAGAATTGGATGGTGGTGGGTGCAATACAGTTTTGAATCTGGTTTTATCCGGAAGGATGATCGTGGCAAAAATCTTGATTTATATGAAAAGGTAGAAACAGTATCTCGTAATCTTTTTCATAAGAATGGCCTATACCCAAATTTATTACAATTTACTTGGAATAAAGTAGAATTTCTAAACAACTGGTTTTCATTAGAGAATACTGTTGGCGTGGGAATTAAATGTAGCTTTTGTGGCAATCAATGTAATATTGAAGAAGATAGTAGAATGTATGATGTTTTTTTTACCAGATCACTATCCGGATTATTAGGTGATGGACCTGGAGTATTTCCAAATCTTTTTTGGGATGGAAATCCAGATTTACCTATCTGCAAACACTGTCGCTCTTATTTCCTATGTTTTCACATCATGCACCGAAACCGTTATTTTGTTAATTCTGATTCACTTAAAGTGAACTGGCATCTCAATCACCTTCTAAGTGCTCAAATTGGTACAGGTAAAAGTTGGAGACAGGATGCGCTGATGAATGCTGTTCACTATGATCCACAATTACGAAGAGCAGTGGGCAGTTGGGGATTGCAGAATCTAGAAATAGCTATTTTTGAACAACGAGGAAAAGTAAATTGCTACCCTATATCAGCAAATCTTGCCAAACTGCTTCTTGTGCCATCAATATCCTCATTAATAGGTAGAATTTCTAATGAGACTGTTCGGGATGTTGTTCTCAAAGAAAGATTTGACTATCTCCTAACCATCATCTATAAGTCTCTGCGTATATTTCTTGCCGGTGAAGATAAGAACAACGATCCTGAAATAATTAAAGCCTGGGGCAAAGACATAACCCCTATTGTTGACATAATTGACCTGTATCAAGAAATTAGAAAGCATCAGGAGGGAAGTGAAGCCGTGAAATCTATCAATTATGCTGGGCTCCGTAGTATAGCAAGAGAGGCTCCTATCAACCTCGGAGATAATAGGGGCAAAAGCCTGGTTTACCGTCTACTTGAATTAACCAGAATGAACAAAAAGAGCAGTGCCTACCATTTGCTCTTGAGAGTGTATATCACCAATGGAAAAACGTTTCCACAACTTTTATCCAGTTTATTTGAAATTGAGGACAGTGAACTATTCAAAAATGGTATTTATGCTTTTGTCTCCGGTTTAAAACACATCGAAAAAGATGACATTGTAAAATCTTCTTGAAGAAAGAAGAAGAAAGAAGGGAGAGTTTATTATGCAAATTAAAGGCATTACAGCAACCGTGATTTTTGAAAGCTCTGCGGTTAACCGTGATGATAAGCTAGGTGAGAATATAACCTCAATAAAAAAGCTGTCGCGTTATGATGGTACATATTCCTTTATGAGCCGTGCATTTTTACGCCATCACATGTTTGTTACTTTGAATCAAAGATATGGCTGGGATGATGCTCCTCTTACGAAGGATGGTGCTGTTATTCAGTTTGACTTTCCAGAGGCAAATGTTGTTACTTATCCAGAAATGGACCTTTTTGGTTTCATGAATACAAAAATGAGTGTGACTAGAAAAGCTCCTCTTGGTATGACGAAAGCAATTTCAGTTGAGCCATGGCAGGCAGACATGGCCTTCTATGCCAACCACGACCTTGTTAGACGGACTCTCAA
>JBASML010000101.1:0-6051 GCA_049656845.1 Syntrophaceticus sp. | reverse complement strand
ATACATTAGGAGCCCCGAAGGCCGCGAAGTCTCCGTAAAGAACCGATGTTTGCAAATATCCCATCTGTCTGCGGGTGAAAATTCCATGAGGGCTGATAAAAACTAAGACATCCGGTTTTTGCTCTGATATATCAGATGCCCATTCCTGCATAGCAGCAACTGTACTCTTCGCCTTCTGCAGTTCATCCCCACCAATTTCAGGAATGATAATCGGTGGGTGTGGCGTTAATCCAGCACAAACCAGCATTAAATGCACCACCTTTTTGTTTCTCCAGGGTTTAATTCCCGTCAATTTTATTTCCTTTTTTTATTTCAGCAACATAGGTGTGAATCCCTTCTTAGATTTTCCCTAGCAAACCATAATTATCAATCATATACCGGTTCTTTAGGAATAGGATCACCAGCGAAAAAGCGGACTACTCCTGCATAGATGCTCCAAGCTATTTTGTTCTGGTGAATAGGATCGCAAAGCAGTGTTTCTTCCCGAGGGTTGGATAGAAAACCCGCCTCTACAATAACAGCTGTGCACTTGTGGTCCCGTAAAACAAAAAAATCTTCGGGTTTGATCCAGCGGTAGTTTTCACCAAATGTTTTGATCAGTTCCATTTGAATCAAGCCAGCCAAACGTTTGCTCTCCTTTGACCTGGGATGGTAGAAAACCTGTGCACCCCAGCACTCGGAAAGAGGAATACTGTTGACGTGAATACTAATAAAGAGGTCGGCCTGGTATTTTTCTGCCAACTCTACTCGAGCTGCCAAATCATCCTTGTGTCGTATGCCCTCTGGTGCCATTCCCTCTTCACTCAAATCATAATCCCCCTCCCTTGTCATGATTACAGTAGCACCTGCCTGTCTTAAAAAGGTGGACAAGCGCTGGGCTATGGCCAGGTTGATATCTTTTTCCTGGACTCCACTTTCTCCTACACACCCGGGATCTATTCCACCGTGACCTGGATCAACAACGATTATCTTGCTGGCAACGGTCCAAGAAAGAGCCTCCACGGCCCTTCGTTCCTGGCAGGAGGCATAATAGGGATAGAGGGCACAACCAACCAGCAACAGCAACATCACTGCAAAAACCACCTGTTGCTTGGGACGAAAAACCTTAAAAAAAATAAACTTTCGCAAGAACCGCCCCTCCCTTAATTTTTCCTTCTCAAATTTTATGCAAAGGGAGGGACAATTATCCTTAATCTAAAACCCACAGTTGTCACACTGTCAAAAAATAAAAGTGACGGAAGGTTTCCGCCACTTGAACTTTAACGCTTGGAGAACTGAGGAGCTTTGCGAGCCTTCTTAAGGCCATATTTTTTTCTTTCTTTCATTCTAGGATCTCTCGTTAAAAAACCAGCCTTTTTCAGGAAAGGTCGGAGGTTTGGATCTGCCTTTAATAAAGCTCGTGCCAGACCAAGTCGCACAGCTCCCGCCTGCCCACTTGCGCCGCCACCGTTAACATTGGCGATCACATCAAAACGTTCTGTCATCTTAGTAAGTTCCAGCGGCTGCTTAGCTAGAACCTGTTGTGCCCTTGTATTAAAATATTCCTCCATAGGACGCCCGTTGACAATAATTTTCCCATCGCCAGGCACTATTCTTACACGTGCTACAGAGGTTTTGCGTCTTCCTGTTCCCTGATAGAGTACTTGTGCCAAATGTCGTTACCTCCTTTCTGCTGAAATAAAAATCCAAGACAGAAAGCCAACTGTCATCATATCCCGGAACCGCCTCACCCTGGTTTCAGAACATTCCCTGGCTTCGCCTCTATATTTATCTCTCTGATCATTTCTAAAAAATAATATGTGCACCGGGGACTGTCCCCCTTGCACGCGAATATTCCTTAATTTCAATCTCAACTAATATTTAATCCTTCGCCAGCACAGCATTAAGCGAGAACAGCATCAGCATTTACCATAAAACAGATGCCTGCAGACATTGGGTTCGAAAATATGCAACAGAAATCATCCCCACTGCACACACCCCGCAAACACTAACGACAATCCACTAAATCATTTCCCAAACTTCGGGATTCTGGGCAGCGTGAGGATGATTAGGGCCACGATAAACCCGCAGCTTTTTAATAACACTCCTACCAAGGCGATTGTGTGGAATCATCCCCCAAACAGCCTTTTCGATTACCTGCTCTGGTTTACTGCGAAAGAGTGTAGCAAAATTTGTTACCTTCAAGCCACCCGGATAGCCTGTATGGCGATAATAAAGTTTATCTTCAAATTTATTTCCAGTAACCTTTACTTTATCCGCATTGATCACGATCACATGGTCACCAGTATCAACATGCGGAGTATAAGTAGGCTTATGTTTCCCACGCAAAATTCTCGCCACCTCAGTTGCCAGCCGACCCAGTGTCTTGTCTTCGGCATCGATCAGATACCACTTACGCTGCACTTCCTCTGGTTTGGCCATATATGTGCGAACCATCAAAAAACCTCCTCTTCTCTCAACATTTCCCTCCGGCTGCATCTACTCCGGTTATCTTACCGCATCTTATCAACAGGTTTTATTCTAGGGGAACGGTAAACCTCTGTCAAGGAAAATCCCCTTCATGGTAGAAAACCTGAACCAGGTATAATCCCTGTGGGGGAACAGCAGACCCCCCTTGACCCCTCTCTCCTTTTTCCAAGATCTGTTTGACCTGGGCAGGAGAAAGTTTGCCAGAGCCTACCTCAAGCAGAGTACCCACAATCAGCCGCATCATCTTATAGAGAAAACCATTACCTATAGCTGTAAACTTGATCCATTCCCCCCGCTGTTCAGCATCCAAGATAAAAAGATGCCGCACTGTACTCTTGACACTGCTACCTGTAGCTGAAAAAGCCCTGAAATCATGTTCTCCAGTAAGTATTTTTGCAGACTCCTTGATTGCCACCAGGTCCAGGGGCACGGGAAAACGGTAGCAGTGATTGCGCCAGAGAGCCAGAGGCTTTCTACTGTTGAAAACCAGATAACAGTATTTTTTACCTAAAGCACTATACCTGGCATGAAAAGAGGCATCTACCAGATCAGCACCTAGAGCTGCTATATCAGGTGGCAGATGTCCATTTAATGCTTTTGAAAAGCGCTCCACCGGGATAGGGGAACTGGTCTCAAAGTGTACTACCTGGCCCAGGGCATGTACTCCGCTGTCTGTTCGCCCAGCACCTGTAACCGGGGTTTCTTCCCCTGTAAGCCTTGCCAGGGCATCTTCCAGGACTCCCTGTACTGTCCTTTGATTTGTACCCGACTGCTTTTGAAATCCGGCAAAATGTGTGCCATCATATTCCAGAGTAACTTTGAGACGCCGCATGGCATCTAGACCAGTTCAATCAGAACCATAGGGGCACTGTCCCCACGACGGTAGCCAGTTTTTATAATCCTGGTATAACCACCGGATCGCCCCTCATACCTTGGCGCAACTTCATCAAACAGCTTTTTAACCACAGTTTCATCGAGGAGATACCCCATTGCCTGCCTCCGGGCATGCAGGTCACCCCGTTTTCCTAAACTAATCATTTTCTCTGTTAAACGTTGGACCTCTTTGGCCCTGGTCAGTGTCGTCTCGATGCGCTCTTCCTTGAGCAGGGAAGTGGTCATATTCCGCAGCATCGCCCGCCGCGGGTCACTTCGCAATCCCAGCTTCCGCATATTATAATCACCTCTTTCTACTCCTCACCTTTCTTCAAAGCAAGCCCCAGTTCATCAAGTTTATTTTCTACTTCTTCAAGCGATTTTTTGCCCAGGTTGCGCACCTTCATCATTTCCGCAACGGTCCGCTGGGTCAGATCTTCCACAGTATTAATTCCTGCACGTTTCAAACAGTTATAAGAGCGAACAGAGAGTTCCAGTTCTTCGATGGGCATTTCCAGATTCTTACCCTCTTCGTCTTCCTCTTCTTCTGGCTCTGGATCATCATCTTCTGGGATTTCGGTAAGGTTTACAAAAAGCTGCAGATATTTAGCAATAATCTGCGCAGCCTCACTAACAGCCTCATCTGGAGGGATGGATCCATTTCCCCACACCTCAAGAATTAGCCGGTCATAGTCAGTCTGCTGCCCGACACGGGTATCCTCAATAGTGTAATTAACCTTGTGGATGGGAGAAAAAATGGAATCCACAGGGATATCCCCAATCACCTGCTCCTCCTTCTTGTTCCTCTCTGCAGGCACATAACCACGGCCATGCTCCACAGTCATTTCCATAAAAAGGCGGCCGTCGGACTCTAATGTGGCAATATACAGATCAGGGTTCAAGATCTCGATATCCGCACCTGTGATGATGTCCTTGGCTTTGATTACACCTTCACCTTCAGCCTCTAGACGGATGGTCTGGGGGCCATCACCGTACATTTTTAGTGCTAAACTCTTAATATTTAGGATGATATCTGTAGTGTCCTCCCGTACTCCAGGAATTGTACTAAATTCATGTAATACACCCTCAATACGGACCGATGTTACAGCGGCCCCAATAAGGGAGGAAAGAAGCACCCGGCGCAGGCTATTGCCTAGTGTTGTCCCATAGCCACGCTCCAGGGGCTCAACTACAAACTTCCCATATGTTCCCTCTTCATTTTTTTCCACGTAATCGATGCGCGGTTTTTCTACATCAACCAGCATCACTATACCTCCTTCCCCAAACACATGCACCTGAACAAAACCCGTTTTTAACGGGAGTATAACTCCACAATCAGGTGTTCCTGGATGGGGACATCTATATCTTCCCGGGCCGGAAGGCCCAATACCCGTCCCTGCATTCTCTCGAGATCCACTTCCAGCCAGGGAGGAGGTGTCTTTTGTGCTGCTGTTTCAATTATCTCAGCAAAAAGTGGCAACTCCCTGCTCTTTTCTCGAACTGCGATCTCATCCCCGCTCCGTATTTGATAAGATGGGATGTTAACTCGCTTTCCATTTACCGTAAAATGACCATGTCGTATAAGCTGGCGGGCATCGGACCGGGACCGGGCGAATCCTAAGCGATAAACAACATTATCGAGACGCCTTTCCAAAAGGCGTAGCAAATTTTCACCGGTAATTCCCTGTTGTCTTTCTGCCAGATCAAAGTAACGGCTAAACTGCTGCTCTAAAACACCGTAGATCCTGCGCGCCCGTTGCTTCTCCCGGAGCTGCAGTCCATATTCGGTCACCTTTCTGCGCCCCTGCGCCTTTTGACCCGGTGGATAATCTCGTTTATCCACTGAGCACTTTTCCGAATAACAGCGGTCACCCTTCAGATAGAGCTTCATCCCCTCGCGGCGGCATAAGCGGCATACGGGACCTGTGTATCTTGCCATAATTTTTGTCCCTCCTTAGTTGGTTTTATCTAGACCCGCCGGCGTTTCGGTGGCCGGCAGCCATTATGTGGAATTGGGGTTACATCCTTGATCATATTCACCTCTAAGCCAGCAGCCTGCAATGACCTGATGGCTGCTTCCCTACCGCTGCCTGGCCCCTTTACATAGGCCTCTACCTGTTTCATACCATGCTCCATTGCTACTTTAGCAGCAGATTCAGCTGCCATCTGGGCAGCAAAAGGAGTGCCTTTGCGTGTTCCTTTAAACCCCATACCGCCGGCACTGGCCCAGGAAATAGCATTTCCTTTTGTGTCAGTAATGGTGATAATTGTATTGTTAAAAGTTGATTTGATATGAGCTACTCCATGTTCCACATTTTTTCGTTCTTTCCGCTTGTGTCTTGTTTTAGGTTTTGCCACATTGTTCCTCCTTTCTTATGCTTTCTTCTTTTGGATACCAACGGTCCTCTTGGAGCCTTTACGGCCCCTGGCGTTGGTCCTAGTGCGCTGGCCTCGGGTAGGCAAACCCCTGCGGTGACGCATACCCCGGTAGCTCCCAATCTCAATCAGGCGCTTGATATTCATAGTAACCTCACGCCGCAGGTCGCCTTCAACTTTATAGTCTCTGTCAATAATTTCGGTAATTTTGCCGATCTCTTCCTCTGTCAGGTCCTTAACCCTTGTACTCGGATCAACGCCCGACTTTTTAATTACATCCCGAGCGGAGGTCTGGCCAATCCCATAAATATAGGTCAAGGCAACATCCACCCG
>JBASML010000100.1:0-2370 GCA_049656845.1 Syntrophaceticus sp. | reverse complement strand
ACTCCTCACCCAGAAGTTCCAACACCACTTTGGCTTTAAATTCGGCTGTGTAATGATTTCGCTTTTCCATACTCTTATTTTAGCTTATTTTTTTCCGTTTAGTGTCTCACTACCTGGGAGCAGTATAAAACTTTGACTAATTACAGTGGGACAACAACATATCACCCTTTCTCAACCCTTATAACGTAACCAGGAATAGTCGGTTCCTCTTTATTTAGATGTCATGTTCATCTTCCAGCCATTCTAACAGTTTCACAGGATTTTCAAATAGTACTTCGTCAAAATCTTCTGGTAATACATAATCATCTTCTTCCGCTCCGTTATCATCATATTTATTTATATCATCATTTACATTTTCGGCATCGTCAGAAATAAAATCATCAATAAAGAACCATTCATCGCTTTCTGGTAAAAGTAGATCTAGGCTTTCCTTTTCATCAACATAGTCGTCTCCATACATGCGTTTATATTCCTGTTTGCTAAATAATGATCTTAAGCTATTTCTTTCATACCAACTACCTTCATCAGATAGATAGTTTGTGTAATCGATAGGAATGTAGTCAAAAATCTTATCTTTGTACGAACCTGTTGTCCAGTAATATTCTCTTGCCATAACATATATCATATCGCAGTACAACTCTCCAATATTATGACAGCAAAAGTTTGAGTATGATAACTCACTTAACTTCATAATAATTTTGTATGAAGGATCATAGCATTTGTACCAATCTGATAGATACACCTTGCCGCTCATTTCATCATGGATATCATCATATAGCTGCGATGAAAATACAATATAGCCATCATGATAAAATAATATAAATATTGCATTGGCAAATGCTTTATTGAGTATCTTCGTAATAAAATGTGCAACCTTGCTTCTATCCCTCTTCGAACAATTCAGCTCAACAGCAAGAAAAAGTATTTTAGAAAAAAAACCTCTATTTCTAGAGATTTTAATACCTAGATCTTCTTGGTCTATATAAAACAACACAGATATCGAAGAGGCACTATGCAAATAGTGTAACTCTTCTAAACTATACTGTAATCGGTTCCCCAATTTCATATATATAAACTCATCTATATCAACATCAACCGTCATATTATTAGTCGAACTGATAGGATAGCCTAAAGCTTTAAATAGTGATACGCTTGCATTGTAATAAGCAGATAAATTAAATTCTGATAACGAAAGCTCCACATCAATCATTTCTGAAATTAACTTATCCATAATTATACAGTATATTTGTTATCAATAATTTCTCCAATCCGATCAGCATATGGTATGCCTTCAACCTCCTCCTTGAAACTGGTTACAACATCGTAGATTTTATTGATGTAATCATCTCGTGTTGTACAATCTTTAGTAAATTGCTCATATAACACCTCAATACCACCCAATACATAGGAATGAAATAACTCCATATTTTTCTCATTTTTTTCGGTATCACTACCATCGGCATCATCTCTAAAAGCTCTATTAATACGATCTTCAATTGTGTATCCAGGGGTTTCATCAAGTAACATAATTAGACGGAATATGAATTCGCAGCGTGCCTTTTCATTGGCAAATGCATCCGCATATATACGAGCACGATCAGTCGATGTATTATCCCTTATTGATTTACGCCCGTACAAGAAACCCATAATTGCTCCATTCATATATACATCAATATAGCGGTTAAACACTTTCGCTTCATCATGCAAGAATTTCACATATGTTGCATGTTTTCCATATAATGTATAATCATTTTCAAACATTACTAGTCACTCTCCTTAATAAAAGTCAATGTTTCAGATTTTTTATCAAGGTAATATTTTTTGCCTACAGAATGGCCCATCACCACTTCTGCGAAACTCCAATCTTTAGACATAATAAACATAATAACTTGCTCAGCAACTTCAGGTAAAACCCTGGATATATTACTGACATGCTTTTCATCGGCATTAGAGAAAGGTGCATCCATCACGAGCGGATAAGGCTCAGAACTTAATTCCAAGGATGTATCACCGGCTTTGCTAATAATTTTCTCTCGCGCTAAATCTACAAGTCCAGCAATGAATGCAAAGTTCTTAACTGTTTCAAGTCCTTTAGACTCATCTGTCTTTATTTCATCATCAGCTAAAGCTGTTAAAAGTGTCACACGGTATTTTTCATCAAGCGCAACCTTTCTGTGCCCATGATACATCTTCGAGAAGATGTTATTAACCTTGGACTCAAGCTTCTCACGAATTACACTTTCTTTTTCTCGATATGTTTCCTCAATCCAATTATAAATTTCTTCTGCATATTTTATATAAGTCATGATTTGTTTGTTTTTATCAGATACTGCTACTAAGCTGTCATATATTTTTTGATAACGTTCTATA
>JBASML010000099.1:0-2826 GCA_049656845.1 Syntrophaceticus sp. | reverse complement strand
GAGAGCCAGGGAAAGGTAGAATTGGTAGCTTGGTTAGCTAAATGAAATTTGTGGTCGTCTTGGCATTAAAATTAGCATAGGCATGGCTTTTTGTCAAGAAAAATACAGGGCCAAATTATGACAGTATGTTCCTTCTTAACCAACTCACCCAACTCTCTCATTTTGAATCAGAAAGTATTTTTGAATTGATGGGGAAAACGGTGGGGACCTAACAGGAATGAATTGCATCTGTAACGAATTAAACGAATTAAGTGATCGGCTGCTGTCTGTTTTGTTGACGGCGTATTATTTAGGAAACATGCTACAGGGGGAATAGTATTATGCATATGAAAAAATTCCGTTATCAGTATCTGCTGTTGGCGGTGTTGTTATTATTACTAGTGCTTATGCCTATTTATACACCTGGGGAGAGATCCCAGATGGCGCAGGGTGTGCAGGCAGTCGATGTTGAACAGATCCCTTCTGTGGCCAGCCCTGTAGCCAGCCCTACCCAAGTTTCAAAAGAAACTGCCCATCGGTTGACCGAAGAAAGGCGCAAACAGGAGAAACAAATGCCCGCCCGGGACTACAGCAGGGAGATTATTGTAAAATGGAAAAAGCCCTTGGACAAGGAAAGCAAAGAGGAGCTTCTCCGCAGTTGTGCTGCGGAAAAAATCCATGAAAAAAAGGATTTATCCCTGCTGCGCGTAAAGGAGCAGGAGAGGGCAATTGCAGAACTAGAGAGGAGCGGGCGTGTAGAGTATGCTGAGCCCAATTACCCCCTGCATGTAAAGCACATCCCCAACGACCCTCTCTATTCTCAGCAGTGGGGGCTACACAAAATCAATGCCGCTCAGGCATGGGATAAGCTGGTGCCCAATCGGAACCCTGTAACTGTGGCTGTGATTGACTCAGGGATCGACTTTTATCATGAGGATCTGCAGAAACGCATTACATACAATGGGGCATGGGATTTTTTGTTTAATGACTCCTACCCCTTGGATCTTAACGGCCACGGTACAGCGGTTTCCGGCATCATAGCCGCTGTTACCGACAATACCATCGGTGTAGCCGGCACCACTGGCTTATTAAATGTACGTTTATTACCACTTAGGACCATGGACTCCTCAGGCGAAACCAATACTTACCTGACGCGCCAGGCTATCATCCATGCCGTGGATTATGGGGCACAGGTAATTAACCTGAGTTTAGGGGGTTTTTATTACTCACAGGCAGTGGCCGATGCGGTTGACTATGCATGGGAGCGCGGAGCGGTGCTGGTGGCATCCGCGGGCAACGACTGTGGCCCGGTAGCCTATCCGGCAGCCCTGCCAAAGGTGATCGCGGTGGCTGCCAGCGAGGAAAGCGACCAGGTGGCACCCTTTTCCAATCGCGGCCCGGAGGTGATGGTGGCAGCACCTGGTGTGGATATCCTGACTACGGATCTTTGGAGCCCATATTATGATACCTACAGTGGAACTTCTATGTCTGCGCCCTTTATTTCCGCTGCAGCAGCTATCATCAAATCCCAGCTGCCCGATGCCCGGCCAGAGCAGGTGACCGAGGTGATTAAAGGGGGTGTTGTGGATATTGGCCCCCCAGGCAAAGACATCTACACCGGCTACGGCCGCCTGGATCTGGAGCTTTTGGCAGCGCAGTTGGTGGATACAGGCTCCCCGGATGCAGGTGCTCCTGCGGACGGTGTTGTGGAAATGAACCCCACCCAGCTGCTGCAGATAGTTTTTAATCAGTCGGTTAAGCTAGAGGCGAATACCGCCTCCTATTTCCACTTATTCTCTGCTGCTGGTGCCGAACTACCCTGCACCCTTTATTTTATAGGTGATGTGGTGGCAGGTGAAACCGGGGGCTACACCACCTTCTGGCTCAAGCCTCATGATAACCTGACTGCGGGCAAGACATACACCCTACAGATAGATGCAGGCCTGACCTCCACATCGGGTAAAAAGCTCGCTCAGACACACACCACAAAAATAAAAGTAAGATGATGCGGCCAATCTGACCAATCAGGGGGACGGTTCTGGTGATGGGTCCAGGTACAAACTCTTAAACAATCGCCATGCCGTCAAAATCGAATCGGGAAGAGTAGGTCATCAACAAGACGACACAAAGGGACAGTCCCCTTGTGTTGCCCTCAGCCGGTCCACAATTCCACTAACAACAAGCATTATACTGCTCGGCTTGGGGCAAGGTGCGAGTTTCAGCCTGACTTTTACTTTATTTGTACTGCGCACCTCCAATACACAGCAAGCCGCCGAATTATCAGCTATGTCACACTCCCTAGGCTATCTATTGGCTGCCATAGGGCCAATTATAATTGGCTTAATATATGATCAAACACACTCTTGGGATGTGCCTTTAATATTACTAATGGCTGTCAGTGTCCTGATGACCATAGCAGGGCTTGGTGCTGGGCGCAACCGCTGTGTACTACCGGCAAAAGATGATGGAACCACCTGCCTGAAAACTTAAGCAGCCTTACTGCCAATGTGGTACCAATCAGGGGGACGGTTCTGGTGATGGGTCCAGGTACAAAGTCTTAAACAATCGCCATGCCGTCAAAATCAAATCGGGAAGAGTAGGTCATCAACAAGACGACACAAAGGGACTGTCCCCTTGTGTTCTTTTGTTGTGTTCCCTTACAGGGTTTTGCCCAATTCATATGCAGCTTCCTGCGCTTCTTTGTTTTCGGCAACAGGAAGGTACTGCTCTGTGCAGGTGCTGTAGGTTTGTGCAAAATCAACTTGAAAGTGGTCCCAGATCTCTTGGAACATGTCTTCCACCATCTGGGGGCCGGTATTCGGCTGCGCCATGCCGTAGGTCATCAGC
>JBASML010000098.1:0-4026 GCA_049656845.1 Syntrophaceticus sp. | reverse complement strand
CAGGTGGGCTGGGAAATCTCGGTCATCACTACATTAAATCCGGCTTTGACAAGAGTTATGGCAACTCCGCTGGCTAAGTCACCTGCTCCCTTGATCAATACATAATTCAGCACGGTCTGCTCCTCCTCTGCTCATACTATTTAAATTCGTTCATCGAGCTTCAACTGGTTATATTTCATAAAGTATAACGATAATCTAAAAAAACGATTTACCAACACTTAAGACTACCCAATCAATAGTCCTTTCTTACCTAGCCACAGCTAGATTTAATAACCTGTCAACAGGCTCTCAAACCGGTCTAACCGGTTCCTATGTTATCTTCTTTATATATAGTAAATCGATTCCATCATACAGTGGCCATAATATACAGGATACGGAGACTGTCCTACCCTTTTGTTTTTCCCTTAGGTAGGAACAGTCTACTCCGTACCCACTGATCATTTCTCAATCAAACAAACAGTTAGCTACCTATTCTACCGTTAAGTATTTGCAGAGCCGGATCTACAATAACAGCTGTTCTGAAAAGATCTGCATCCTCAGGCAGCACTAACCGCGCCTCACCAGAAACATCCACCTCACACTCCACACAATGGTTGATTCCCAGTGTATTTGTAAGCGCGGAAATCACCTGCAAATTATCGAAACCTGCCAGGGGTTCTTGAATTCTTGAGAATGACCTAGACTTGCCATCACAGCTAATGTAAGTTCCGCAGGTTTCCATAGGAGTAGCCCCTGGTAGGACTACACTGGCAGCCCTGGCTGTTTCAGTCATCCAGGGTGATACCACTACAAGCAGTTCCAGCTTTTCCAGATCAGCAGTGGAAATAAGCCCTGCTCCAATTGGATCTTCACCGAACACAAACATACCTTTGATTTTACCGCAATTAATCATGTCTGATATGTTGTTCTTTTCAGTCCTGATACCAGCTTTGCGAATTCCTGAAAGGTTTCCTCCCGGTGTGACTACAAGCAGCCCATTCCTGGGTCGGCCGCACTTGCCGCTTACCAGCGCCAGATCCGCTAGAATTGTCACAGCCTCTGGTGAAACAGTACTGCCATCGACAATGATCACTGCGTTCTTTGCTTTACCATACAATTCAGCTATTTCTCTGGCTTCTGCACCAGGTATCACCGAAACCAGAGCTTGTTTAACTTCAGCAAAGCCATCGAACTTCTCCCCTGCAGCACAGGTCTGGTCTATTTTAATCACTGCAGCCAACACCTGCTTTAGGAAAGAGGTGCTGTTTTCAGGATCCACATTCAAAACAGCTATATCATCTGTCAGGCCATCACCAGGGCTCAGCACAACAAGTTTTGCCCCTTGCTTGACCGCCTCTCTCACCTTGACAGCGGCAACTTGACTTTCATTTAGTGAACCAACCTGGAGAATCAGATCGGTTGCCATCAATTCCTCAAAACCAGTCTGATGTTCGCAACATCCAAATACCGCTTCCAGTCCGCTGCTGGTATCAGGAGTAAAGGTGAACAGACAATCCGTCCCCAATGCCTGCCAGCCAAATCCAGCAGCAGCACTTGTTTCTTCAAGTGTATAGGAAGGAGAAACTGCTATCGCCAAAGACTCTTTACCATACAGCGCCCAGATCCGCTGAACTGCACCAACAGCATCTTTGATTGCTGCATCCCAGGATGCCTCTACCAATTGACCATCCCTGCGTACCAGGGGTTTTGCCAATCTATCACGAATGAAAGCCGCAAACCCGAAACGGCCCTTGCTGCAGAGCAGTCCAGAACCTTTGGGGAGAGCGCGCATTACCAGATCACCCCGAGTATTAATGACTGCTTCACAGCCAACACCACAGTAAGAGCACACAGTCTCTTTTTCTTTCATTTTCAGTGGTACATGTTTGTCTACCGGACAGCGCTCTATCAGAGCACCAGTGGGACAAATGGAAACACACTGCCCACAGCTTATACAGCAGCTGTCCTTAAGCGGGCGCAGAAATTCCGGTGCCACCAGGCTTTCAAATCCACGGTTCACAAGACCCAGGGCAGTAACACCCATAACTTCTTCACAAATACGGACACACATTCCACAGAGTATACATTTCTCAGAGTTTCTTTCCAGAAAAGGATGATCATCCTCTACCTTTTCCTGGCGCTTAGAACCTTTTAATCGTTCCGGTTGCACTGCATAATCATTGGCATACCTGATCAGTTTACATTCGAAATAATCCCGGCAGCCACACTCCAGGCAGCGCCCAGCTTCTTTAATAGCTTCCGCATCATTTAAACCCAAATTGACCTCCCGGAAGTTGCTGTTGCGCTCACTTGGTGCCAGATGCGGCATCTTTACCCGAGGAATTTTGGTTTCTTCTGCAAAATCTTCTGAAGTTAAACCTTCCTGCTTGACAAGGTAAGGCTCGCTCACAGGGAATTCCTGCCCTGCCAGATACGCTATCATCGACTCTGCAGCCCTTTTCCCCTGTGCTACAGCATCAATGGCAATCTTCGGGCCTGTTACACCATCACCACCGGCAAATACACCTGGGATATTGGTGGCTAGAGTGCTCTCATCCACAACGATGGTGTTCCATTTGCTGAGGGCAACTGTGATCCCCTCCGGATTCACCTGCTGTCCGATAGCTTTGATCACTGTATCTATCGGTATAGTTTCCTCTGCTCCGGGAATAGGAACTGGTCTCCGTCGGCCCGATGCATCAGGTTCACCCAACTCCATCTTCTGCAAGCGAATAGAAGTTACATGGCCGTTTTCCGCATAAATCTCTATAGGTGACACCAGAAAGCGAAATTTTACTCCTTCTTCTTCCGCTTCATTGATTTCTATTTCCTCTGCAGGCATTTCTTCCCTGGTTCTTCGATAAAGAACCACTACTTCCCCCGCACCCAGGCGCAGAGCTGTGCGAGCAGCATCCATCGCAGTATTACCACCGCCGACCACAGCTACCCGCTCGCCGATCCGCACTTCTTTGTGCAGAGCTACTTCCCGCAGGAAATCAATTCCCCCCAGCACCTCAGGTAGATCTTCACCCTTGCACCTGATACTGGAACTCTCCCAAGCACCAATTCCCAGGAAAACCACATCATAGTTCTCCTGTAAGTAATCCAGGCTGATATCCATTCCAATACGGGTGTTATAAATGAATTCTACCCCCATTTTTTCAATCAAATCTATTTCCTGATCGAGCACAGCTTTAGGTAGACGGTATTCTGGAATACCATAGCGCAACATGCCGCCACCCTGAGGCATTGCATCATAAACGGTTACTCCATGCCCCGCCCTGGCTAAAAAGTAAGCAGCAGTAAGGCCAGCAGGGCCTGCTCCTACTACAGCAGCATGTTTACCAGTGGGTAAAGCTTTTTCGGGAAGATAGGGTTCCGGGCTTCCCAAATCTTTATCAGCAATAAAATACTTAAGCTGGGCAATAGAGATTGGTTCCTCAACCAACTGTCTTCTGCAGGCGGTCTCACAGGGATGAGGGCAGACACGCCCGATGCTGGCGGGAATAGGCATACTCTCTTTAATGAGAGCCAGCGCTTCTCGATACTGTCTATTGGCAATCAAGCCTACATATCCCTGAACATCAAGGTGTGCCGGGCAGGCATTAACACAGGGTCCGCGGCAGTCACCATTATGGTCTGACAGCAGCAGTTCCAGGGTCAGTTTTCTGGATTCCTGTACCCTGGGTGAATCTGTATTAATTACCATACCAGGTGCAACCTCTGTGGCACAGGAACGGAGCAGTTTGGGATTGCCGGCAACTTCCACCACACAGAGGCCGCACCCCCCATAAGGCTTCAGCCGTTCATCATAACAAAGGGTAGGTATCTCAATGCCATTCAAACGTGCCACTTCCAAAATTGTCTGGCCGCGTACAGCATCTACTTCTTTTCCGTTTATGTTAATCTTCAAGTTGTCCATTTCATCCTCCCCCTTACTCTACAGTGACAGCACGGTATTTGCTTGGGCATACTTCATAGCAAGTACCACACTTCAGGCACAGATCCTGGTCGATTACATGGGGTTCTTTCTTCTCACCGGTGATG
>JBASML010000097.1:0-3176 GCA_049656845.1 Syntrophaceticus sp. | reverse complement strand
CAGGTGGGCTGGGAAATCTCGGTCATCACTACATTAAATCCGGCTTTGACAAGAGTTATGGCAACTCCGCTGGCTAAGTCACCTGCTCCCTTGATCAATACATAATTCAGCACGGTCTGCTCCTCCTTTATCATCCTTTACTAGTTGCTGCTGGTTGGCAGTTTGCCGTTATGTTTATCAGAGCATATCGGTATTTCAAAAAAAGTCAGCCAAAATGCCTTTGAAAAAGCTCATTGAGTAACTGATCAGTTTCCTTCATAAACGCCCGATACCTTCGGATTAACTCCCTGGCTTCTGGGGTCAGGCTAGCACCCCCACCAGTTTCACCGCCAACCTGAAACTGAAGCAGCTTAAAACCCAAGCGTTGTTCCAACCCCTTGATCAGTTTCCAGGCATGGCTGTAAGACATACCCATTTCAGCTGTGGCACCCTTGAGAGAACCGAGCCTTTCAACCCTTGTCAGGATATCACAGGGCCCCTCCCCAAAAACCTTACCTGTAGTCTCCAACCATATTTTATACCTTAATTTCAAATCCCCTTGATCATCTGTCATCAAATTGCACCTGTTATGCGCCTTCCCTTCTTTCACGAATCATCTTATCCTCAATGATCTTGTAAATACAGCTATTTGCCTCTGCCATCCCATGATAGCAAACCTTAGCTATGTTTTCTAGGGTTTCCTGGATGCTTGCTCCACTAATACCATCAGATTGCTCAATCTCCACACCATTCAAAGCCAGAAAAGACGCCAGTACTGCCTCAGAAGCACATGTTGAAACCTTAAGTGCACACCCCGGTTTCCCCCCATCACAAACCATACCACTAAGATTTCCAGCCAGGTTGTTCACTGCAGCCGTTATCTCCTGATTGGTTCCACCCAACATCCAGGTGGTAGCCGCCGCCACTCCTACACCAGCGCAAATTGCTGCGCCACAAGCACTGCCCAGTCGTCCTATAAATTCTTTAGCATAAATGGTTAACAGGTTGCTATATAACAACCCCCGCAGCTCTTTCTCTGATCCGACATAAAAGTAATTGGCAACAATACCGATAGGCAGAAAAGCACAAATACCCTGATTTCCACTTCCTCCAGTTGACATCGCCGGCAGATCTGCACCACCCATCCTGGCATCTACCGCGGCAGCTGTCAGCATTCTTACCCTTGTCAAGGGGTCATGCACAGGAGGGATATGCCATTTCTCCCCAAGGGTTTTCAGCGTTTTACCCAAACCCATGCCATAATTACCCTCTAATCCCAGCAAGGCAAGCGCTTTATTCATTTCCAGCCCCTTGAATAGAAAATCAAAATCATGCAGAGGAATATTGTTAACGATCTCATTGAGCTGCATAATGTCATATTTTTTCAAGGGACACTCCCTGGGATCACATTTTTGCTGAAACACTGTTTTACCGTTCTCTTGAATAAGAGTGATATTTGTGTAATCATCCTCAATCCTTACAAGTACAGAACCATCCTCTGAAAAAAGCTGTGCCTCCACAAAAAGATCTGGACAAATTTGTTTAACCTCTATATCTACAATATTATTCTTCACCAGCTTTTTCGCTCTAACAACATCTTGTTCAGTAACAGATTTCAGCACCTCTAATCCGGCCTGAGCGTCCCCTGACATGGCACCTAATAAAGCAGCCAGTGGAATTCCAAATTCACCGGGCCAGGGTATCCTCGCCGCACTTGCGTTTTTAAAAACATTAACACTTAAAATAAGTTTTACCTTTGTTAAGTTCCCAAGGAGATGCTGTCTGGCAGTTGCAGCCGCTAAGGCAATAACCCCAGGATCAGTACAACCTAAAGCCGGCTTCACCTGCTCCTTTAATACATGAAAAACATCTTCAAAACAATCTCTCACATTCCACACCCTTTATTAAATAGCGCTGATTACAGTTATTTTTATATAAATGCAATATTTATGCCTACAGTCTATAGAATGCAAATAGCAACGCTTTTCCCCCAGCCTCATGGGCATATGCCGGATAAAGCATTAGGCAGGCTATCCTTTTAAATTATCACTTTGAGAAAACGAATCTGCGGCTACTGTCTCCCCGTGTGCCAGACAACCATTCAGGTAACACAAGATGGGGGTATCTAGAAGAGAAAAAGCTCCCGTAATAGGCAGCTTTTTCATTGAAAAACAATACCTTACCTTGTCACCTTGTCCATTTATCATAATGATTACTAACTTCTCACTATGATAAAAACAACAGTACACTATTCAATCTCAACAATCATTTCTACTTCTACCGGCACATTCAAAGGTAGTGAGGCAACCCCTACAGCTGAACGGGCATGGGTTCCCTTATCACCAAAAACCTCCTGCAAAAAATCTGATGCTCCATTGATAACCTTAGGCTGATCACTAAAACTTGGGTCACTAGCCACATAACCGACAACTTTGACGATTCGCTTTACCTTATCTAACGACCCCACTTGCTGTTTGATGACAGCCAAGGAATTTATGGCCGCAGCCTTTGCAGCCTCATAAGCATCATCCAAAGAAACCTCTTTCCCTGCTTTCCCCTGGTATTTCAACTCTCCAGCAACTGTACAAAGCTGCCCAGAAAGAAAAAGTAAATTTCCGCTGCGAACTACCGGCAGATATGAGGCCACAGGCTTTGGTACATCTGGTAATACAACTCCCATTTCTGCTAAACGCTTTTCGATTTGCATAATCAAGACCACTCCTTCTATTAGTTGTTCAATTTCTCCCAGGTGACTGTCACGAGATTTTTACTACTGGGGTTCCCGGGCGCAATACCTGGATCCAGGTATTGCCTCTGGGGAAGGTAATTTCTTTTCCCTCTGCATTAAAAAAGCGTGTGGGTGATTCCAACGAGTTTTTTTGCCATGTGCCTTCATAGTATTGTCCAGCCAAAAAATATTCTGCCTTACCACTGCCGATGACCTGGATATCGATACAGGCAGTTCCATCCCCCCTGTATTGATGAGGGGCATACTGAACCACCACATTGGTAACTGCTATCTGTTTCCCGCTTTCCTGATCGCTGTGAGGAGAACCATTGATATAGCGCAGATACCTTTTCTCACCCGTTGACAACACATAAGAAACATTATTCCCGCTCCCGTAGCTAAAAGAAATCTTGGTGAAATCAGGATCACCTTCAGCAGGTTCCCCGAACTGCCAGTGGGGCTGGCGAGT
>JBASML010000096.1:0-7780 GCA_049656845.1 Syntrophaceticus sp. | reverse complement strand
GTACCCGGGTCAGCTCGGCCTCTGCTTCCCTATATACTGGATTTTCGTACCGCTCGCCCTTACCACACACTGATTGTATCTCCTCCCTGTGCCGGGAAGACCACCATGCTGAGAGATTTGGTGCGTTTTTTGAGCTACGGCATCCCGGAACTGCGCTTTCCTGCGCTCACTGTTGGAGTTGTTGATGAAAGGTGTGAACTTGCTTCCTGCTGTGATGGAGTGCCTCAGCATGACCTGGGCCCCCGGGTGGATGTGCTGGATCACTGCCCCAAAGCTGAAGGGATGGTAATGCTCCTGCGCTCTATGGCACCACAGGTGATCGCTACAGATGAAATTGGACGTGCTGGGGATGTTACAGCCATCTGGGAGATGGTTCATACCGGGGTGAGCATTTTGGCTACAGTTCATGCCTCCTCCTGGAGGGAATTAGAGGAGCGCCCTTACCTGCGGGAGCTCATCGAGCGCATGGTTTTTCGGCGCTATGTTTTTTTGAGCAGGAGAAAGGGGCCCGGTACGATTGAGGGGGTCTGGAATGAACAGAGGCAGCCTGTGATTATATAAATGACAAAAAAAGAGGAGGGAGCGGCAATGTGGAAAATAGTTGGGGCTTTTTTAGTGATCGGTTCCACAGGGATGGCTGGCATAAAGGTAGCCTCGTTTTATTCCCGGCGGTCTGCTGAACTGCGGTCCCTACAGGATGCCCTACAGATGTTGGATACAGAGATTCTCTATGCCGCTACACCACTTCCTGCTGCTTTGAAAAAAATTGGACAGTCCAGGGGAGATATTATTGCCAAAATTTTTAGTGAGGCCGGTGAACTGCTTGGAGTGGGGCAGGGCTGTACAGTGGCCGAGGCCTGGAGAAAGGCACTTGATCAGAACTGGGCATCCTGTGCTATGAACAGGGAGGATTACGCGATTTTATATTCATTTGGTGAACTGCTGGGGATTTCGGATTGCCAGGAACAACACAAAAATATAGCTCTTACTTCTATGCACCTGCGTAATGAGGAGGAAAAGGCGCGGCGTGATCAGGAGAAAAATACGCGCCTCTGGCAGTATGGGGGTTTTCTAGTGGGTATTAGTATAGTGCTCTTGCTGTTTTAAAAGGGACTTGCCATGGGGGACTTGCCATGATGGATGTTGACTTGATTTTTAAAATTGCCGGACTGGGAATTCTTATCTCAGTATTGAACATCATCTTAAAGCAGGCTGACAAGGAAGAGCAAGCACAAATGCTGACATTGGCAGGTGTGGTTGTTGTTCTGATTATGGTGGTACAGTTGATAAATGAGTTGTTCAATGTGGTGCGCTCAGTTTTTCACCTCTTCTAAAGTGGGTGAGCGAACTGTGGAAATAATGAATATTGTGGGTCTTGCTCTTGTTGTTACTGTTTTTGCGGTGTTGTTGCGGGAGGAGCGGCCAGAGATGGCCCTGCTTTTGGTTTTGGGATTCGGTGTCCTGGTCTTTATTATGGTTCTAGGAAAGATGGGGGCTATTATTAGCCTTTTCCGGGACTTGGCCCACAAGGCCGAGGTGGACGAGCTTTATCTAGTCACCCTTCTTAAAATATTGGGGATCGCCTATATCGCAGAATTCGGTGCTCAGATCTGCCGTGATGCAGGGGAGGGTACCATTGCCAGTAAAATTGAAATGGTAGGAAAGATATTAATCTTACTGTTGGCGCTGCCGATTTTTACTGCTGTGCTCGAAGTGGTGGTCAGACTGCTTCCATAAATTGCTCAAAAGGGGAGGGGTAAGATTGCGGAGAAAAAAGTTCATTTTTTTACTCTGCTTAAGTTTTTGTTTTTTGATATTACCGAACCCTTCCCTGGGATCAGATCAGGAATCTATGATATCTGATCAGTTTGATCAACTTCAGCTAGATGACCTGGATGTTTTTTTAAAAAAAATAGATCAAGATATTTATGACCAGCTTTCTGGAATCAGCCTTCAAAAGATTTTAGAGGAAGCGCGTCAGGGGAAACTAGAACTGGATATGACTGACATTTTTAATGCCTTGATCAGGTACTTTTGCCGAGAGTTTCTTACCCATACATCACTTTTGGGCAAATTAATTGTCCTGGGGGCACTGCTGGCACTTCTGGAGCACATGCAAAGTGCTTTTGAGCAGAACACGGTGGCCAAGCTTTCACATAGTATCGGTATGCTTGCTCTGCTGACTGTTGCTTTGAGTTCCTTTACCATAGCTTTGAATACCGGCCGTGCAGCTATTGGTAATATGGTGGGATTTATGCAGTCTCTGATTCCCATACTCCTGACCTTGATGGCTGCCATGGGAAGTCTCACAACTGTTGCTTTGATGCATCCGGTAATCTATATGTCGCTAAATATATTAGCCACACTCATCCAGAATGTCGTTTTTCCCCTGATCTTTTGCGCAGCAGTTCTCGGCATTATCAGCAGCCTTTCTGAGCGATTTCAGGTTTCACGCCTGGCGGATCTCTTCCGTGATGGGAGTGTGCTTTTAACCGGTCTCTTCTTAACCATCTTTATCGGCATCCTGGGGATTCAGGGTGTAGCAGGGGCGGTTACAGATGGGGTGGGGCTGCGCACAGTAAAGTTTCTGACAGGCGCTTTTGTTCCTGTAGTGGGAGGTATACTGACAGATGCAGTAGATGCCATCGCTGGCTGCTCACTTTTTATCAAGAATTCCATGGGAATTATTGGTGTACTGGCTATTTTATTTCTGTGTGCTCTGCCGGTTGTAAAGATCCTATCTGCAGCTGTGATGTATAGATTAGCCGCGGCACTGCTGCAGCCTTTAGGTGCTCAGGAACTGGGCGAGAGCCTTCACCTTCTAGGGAACTACCTCTTTCTTGTTTTTGGTGCTGTGGCAGCAGTAGGAGTGATGTTCTTTATAGCTCTCACAATTATAGTGGGTTTGAGCAACCTGGTGGTTATGCTGCGGTAATTGGGGTGTTATGGGTGGAAACTATTTACCATTTGGTGAGAAATATTGTTTTTATCATACTTTTAGCTGTTTTTGTAGAAATGCTTCTTCCTATGAGGGAGAGCCGAAGGTTTTTGGAGGTGGTTGTGGGGCTTTTTGTGCTGGTTACCATTCTGAATCCTATAGTTTCCCTTATTCGGCAGGAACCGTTTCTTGAATTTGAGTTTGAGGAAGGGAATAAAAAAGAGCTGCAGATGATCCTTGATCAGGGGAAGGAGTTACAGCAGGTACAGGAGTCACAGGCCCGTGATAATTATGGGAAACAGCTGGAGGAACAGATTGCAGTTGTAGCCTGCATGGTACCTGGGGTGGAGGAGGCCGAAACAAGTGTACAGTTTGCAACTGGTTCCTCTATGGAAAGTGTAGTGGCGATCGAAAAAATAGAAATTGTGATCAAACAGACCAGCCCGCAGTCTATCGTGGAACCCGTCGAAAAGGTAAGCATCGGCTCTGGGGCTGGTGAGGAAAAACAGGTTAATACAGGTACACAGGATGTCCTGCAAAAGGTGCAGAAGAGTGTGGCATCTTTTTATGGTTTGCAGCCTGAAACGGTAGTTGTGACTTTAGAATGAGAGGGTGGTGATTTTATGTCTGAGTCCAAAGGAATTATTGAGCAATGGTGGGAGCGTGTGAAGAACAAAAAAGAATGGCACCTGGCTCGTTCTCCTGGAATGTGGAAGCTTATGATAGTGCTTGCGGGTGGGCTTTTTCTGTTAATCTACACCAGCAGTTGGATTTCCCCAAAACCGCATTCAACTACTACATCTGACTATCAAGCTGCTGAACAGAGTGGAGAGGATAGAGATGATGGCCTTGGTAAGGCGGAAAAGGATCTGGAAAGAAGGTTAGAAGGGGTTTTGAGTTCTGTTTCCGGGTCAGGGGATGTTCAAGTAACTATCACCATGGCTGCAGGTCCTGAGTATCTTTATGCAAAAAACCTTTCCGAACAAACCAGAACTGTTGAAGAAAAAGATAAGTCAGGGGGGAACCGCACAACCACAGAGGTTAATGAGGAGGGGAATTTGGTGCTGGTCCGTACGGTTTCTGGGGGGCAAGAAGAACCAGTGTTGATTAGGGCAACACGCCCTGAAATAGCCGGGGTGCTGGTGTTGGCTGAGGGGGCCAGGGATCCAGGGTTGCGCGAGGAACTGGTACAGGCTGTTGTAACTGTTCTGGCTATTCCTGCTCATAAGGTTACAGTCTTACCGAAAGAAGGCGGGTAGTAGATATGATTTATATTGTTTATGAAAGGAAAACTATAATTATGCTTGCCCTTGGGCTGATCATACTTTTTGGTGGATGCTGGTTTTATTTGAATAATTTCCTCTCTGCAGAAGAGGTTCGTGCTCCTGTGAATGTTGAGGCTGAGCTAAAGCCACAGGGTCAACCAAAGAATAGCTCTGAGACAGTAAAAAAACAGGAATTTTTTGTGGACTGCCGGCTGACCAGGGACCGCATTCGCAGCCAGCAGATAGATGTTTTAAAGGAGATCGCAGGCAATCCTGTTTCAAGTGCAGATACCAGGGACAATGCTCAGCAGGAGTTGATGAAAATTACAGAGCGCACCGCGATGGAAGTGGAACTGGAAAAATTGGTGGTTGCCCAGGGGTTTCGGGATGCTGTGGTGTTAATACAGAACGAATCCGCAACTGTGATCATCCAGGGTACGTCTTTTACTAATTCTGATGCTGAAAAGATTCGAGATGTAGTCAGCCGAGTAGCCCTTTTGAACCCCGATAGCATCTTTGTGATTCCAAAACCATAAAGCATAGGATATTGTATACATGCATTTTCGCTCTTGAAATATCTGAAAAGCAATAATATAATCATTTAGAATACCACTAGGAGCCGCATGGTCACAGAAACGGTCACAGTAACCGCTTTCTTTTTTGTTCAGCGAATTACTCCTTATGGATGGAGGAGGTGCAGCTATGAGGCCAAAAATCACAGATACTACACTGAGGGATGCTCACCAGAGCCTATGGGCTACCAGGATGCGGACAGATGATATGGTTCCTATCCTGGAACGGATCGATGAGGTGGGCTATTTTTCTCTGGAAATGTGGGGTGGGGCAACCTTTGATGTTTGTATTCGTTACTTGAATGAAGACCCCTGGGACAGGATCCGAACTATTAAAAAGTATGTAAAGCATACTCCACTTCAGATGCTGTTGCGGGGTCAGAATTTAGTAGGATATGCCAATTATGCGGATGATCTGGTAGCAGCTTTTGTTGACAAGGCTGCGGACATAGGTATCGATATCTTTCGTGTTTTTGATGCCTTAAATGATGTGCGTAATTTGGAGGTGCCTATGCGGGAGGTCAAAAAGACAGGAAAGCACCTTCAGGCCTGTGTAGTGTATACTTTAAGCCCTGTACACACCATGGAACACTACCTGGAAACCGCACTTTGCCTACAGGAAATGGGCGCTGATTCTATCTGCATTAAGGATATGGCAGGTATGATCTCTCCCTATGTAGCCTATGATTTAATATCGCTTTTCAAGGAGAAACTCGATGTTCCCATCCAGCTTCACACCCATTACATCGGAGGTATGGCTATTGGTGCCTGTCTGAAGGGTGTAGAGGCTGGGTTAGATGTTTTTGACGCCTGTTCAGGGCCGTTGGCCTTTGGTTCCTCGCAGCCGCCAGTAGAAACTCTGGTTCGTGCCCTGCAGGGGACTCAGTGGGATACCGGATTGGATATACCTCTACTCTTTGAGATATCGAATTATTGGGAGGACCTGCGGCGCAAGCGTGGCTATGAGCGTGGTGTGACAAGGATTTCCGATATGAAAGTTTTTGACCACCAGGTTCCTGGTGGAATGATTACCAACCTGGTGAGCCAGCTTGAGGAGCAGAATGCACTGCATCGTATCGGAGAAGTACTGGATGAGATACCACGGGTGCGTGCAGAGTTGGGCTATCCTCCTTTGGTAACCCCGACCAGCCAAATTGTCGGCATTCAGGCAGTTCTCAATGTCTTGACTGGTACCAGATATAAGATGGTTCCCCAGGAAGTGAAGGACTATGTGAGAGGTTTTTATGGTAGGCCGCCTGGCCCCGTAGATCCGGATGTCAAAAAGCTGATTATCGGTGATGAAGAGGTTATTACCTGCCGCCCGGCAGATTTACTGGAGAACAAATTTGAAAAACTCAAAGAAGAAATCAAAGACCTGGCGGAGTCGGAGGAGGATTACATTACCTATGCTTTATTCCCGACTGTTGCCAGGAAGTTCTTCGAATATAGGAAAAAACTGAGGAGTGGGGAGGTTATGCCTTCTCAGGTACCGGGGCTGGAAGTTAAAACACCCGGTAAGCAGGGGCGTGTACAAGGAGGGCAGTTCTCAATGGATTCAGCAAAACAAGGGAGTACAGGTACTGTGAAACGCTCGCCACGCCCCCATGCGGAGGATGAAGAGATGAATATCGAGGATGTTAAAGACCTTATCAAAATGCTGGATAAAACCAATATAAACGAGGTGCAAGTAGAAACTGCGGCAATGAAGGTCGCCATCAGGAAGGGTATTGGTATTGCGGGCAGTACAGGTGGATGTGAAACAATGTCTGTCCAGCAGGAAACAAAAACACAGGAAACGGAAACAATTGAAGAAGAAAAAGAGGTTTTGACTAATCTGATAGAGATAACTGCACCTATGGTGGGTACTTTCTATAGGGCACCCGCACCTGATGCCCCACCTTTTGTTGAGGTAGGCAGTAAGGTCAAACAGGGTGATACCCTCTGTATCATAGAAGCAATGAAACTAATGAATGAGATTGAAACGGATTGTGATGGGGAGATCGTAGAGATCCTGGTGGAGAACGCCCAACCGGTTGAGTATGGACAGGTGCTTTTCCTGATTGCACCAGAACAATAAGCATTAAGCATTACTCATACTATAGTTTTTTGCTATTTAACCTTAAAATAGGATGTACTGAAGGAAAAAGAATTACAGGGAGGTTCGCCTTGTTTAACAAGATCTTAATTGCCAATCGTGGCGAGATTGCCGTGCGCATTATCAGAACATGTCGTGAGCTAGGCATCAAAACTGTTGCTGTATACTCGGAAGCTGATCGGGAGTCTCTGCATGTCAGATTGGCAGATGAGTCTGTGTGTATTGGGGGGCATCACCCAACCCAAAGCTATCTGAATATTCCTAATATAATCAGTGCCGCAATGACAAAAAAAGCTGAGGCTATTCATCCCGGGTATGGGTTTTTGGCAGAAAATCCATCTTTTGCTGAGATATGTGAAACCCAGGGGATTAAATTTATTGGGCCTTCATCTTCAGCAATTATCACTATGGGTGCCAAGGCTAAAGCCAGATCTTTGATGGCAGAGGCGAAAGTTCCTGTTGTTCCGGGTTCACCTGGGTTGCTCGACAGTGATGAAGAGATTGCACGTATCGCAGAAGAGATCGGTTTTCCTGTTATGATTAAGGCTTCTGCTGGCGGAGGGGGCCGAGGTATGCGCATTGCCATGAACAGTGATCAATTGGCAAAAGCGGCCCGTATGGCCCGCCAGGAAGCAGAGGCAGCCTTTGGGGATGGTGGCATTTATCTCGAAAAATATATTGCACAGCCCAGGCATGTTGAATTTCAGATCCTTGCTGATGAGCATGGTAATGTGGTTCATTTAGGTGAAAGGGACTGTACCCTCCAGAGGAGGCACCAGAAACTGGTAGAAGAGACGCCCTGCCCGGTGCTTAAACCGGAGGTAAGGGCAAAGATGGGGAATGATGCGGTGTGTGCCGCCCGGGCGGTTAATTATGCGGGTGCTGGTACAGTAGAGTTTATATTGGACCA
>JBASML010000095.1:0-7010 GCA_049656845.1 Syntrophaceticus sp. | reverse complement strand
TGTTGTCTGGTGATGGGATAGACTATCGTAAATACTGATACTTCAGTGGAGAGGATATCCTGCCGTAGACAGCGATATCCTCTCCATGGTGTTTCCCGTTCCAATTGTAATACCTACCTGAATCCTAGAGAGAAGGGTCAGGAGGATCCTTAGTAACTGGTTCTTTTGATTGACGAGCGCCAGCGTAATTCATTCCAGCAAGTAAGAGACACATGATAATAAAAGATGTCATACTTGGAAGATCGTTCATTGCTCCAATTCCAGCAAAAAGTGCGGCTATGATGCAGATAATTGCAGATACCTTGGGAAGTTTAAAGGAAAATGCACCGCCAATTAATAGCAAAATACCGACTAATACGGCTAATATGCTAATTGTGGCATCAGGATTGATAACACGTTCTAAGTCTACTTGAAGATAGCTTAGAAACAAGACAAGTAAGCCGCACGCTAAAGTTAAAATGACTGATAGGGTTCTCAAGTAATCACCTCCTTTCGGTAAAAGATTAAAAACAACTAAAAATTTTGCCTTATGCGAGTGAGATAGCGAGAATAATAACTAACACCACATTGGATAAGAAAAAATCCGTTAACTGCCAGGTTAACCCCCCCCAAAGCCCGTTTTGATTAGGGCATTGTCCCGTTCGTTGATATGGGTGGGTTTGACAATAAATGTTTTTACCCATATCCTATATAATAATAGTTCTGGCCGTTTGCTGTTCATGCCGTGTTGCGGAAGGTTGACCCGGTGATCAAACTTCGTCATCAACCTTGCCTCTCTGAAATTGTTAATCTGAGTTGAGATGATTTCAAAATATCCGTTTCGCTCAATATTCTCCAATATATTGTACTTGCTAAAAAGCTGGGTCCAAGCCTTATCATTTTTTGTTACTTCACTACTGTTAAAAATTCATCACCAGTACTTCGTCAACATCTCCTCGCCTATCAGCCTTGGAGTTAATTGCCCGCTTGGCCTGGATCACTTCTATTTTGTAATCCTGATAAAGATCCATAATAAAGTCTGTGGCTGAGTTTGATAAAAGAAACTTGATTCCCTTCTTATTCAACTTGTCGCAGGCCTTTTTGAGCCTGATTTGCTCGTTGCGGTCAAAGCCGCCCTTGTCATAGCCTGTGAAACTTGCGGTTTCCGAAACCGGGTCATACGGCGGATCAAGGTAAACAAAGGCGCCTTTTCTTGCCCATTTTAAAGCACCCTCAAAATCCTGACAGGTAAACCTGATTTTGGCTTTGTTAAAATAATCGCTGACAGCCCTTACTGTGGTTTCATTCACAATGTTAGGATTTTTATAGTTCCCAAAGGGCGCATTGAACTCCCCTGATTTGTTGAC
This sequence comes from Syntrophaceticus sp., assembly GCA_049656845.1. Lineage (GTDB taxonomy): Bacteria > Bacillota > DSM-12270 > Thermacetogeniales > Thermacetogeniaceae > Syntrophaceticus. Next base: position 5,664 of record JBASML010000095.1, on the reverse strand, counting down.
CCTGAATAAGCCGTTGAAGCATGTCTTATTGAGGTAGATAATCCTTGATGCCCTTTGCACCGGGGTTAACATCCTGTAACGCTCCCTGTCTCGATCCAGTTCCCTTATCTTATAAAAATAATCTCTATCATTCTTATGACATTTGAGGTCATCTATTAACGCATTGACATTTTCCCTGATCACCTTGTAAATGTTCATTAATTCCTCATTGATGTCATTAACAACAGCCTTTTTCGGCTGCAGCTCAAATAAAACCGCTCCACCTCCAAGAAATGGTTCATAATAGGTAGAAAAAGTATCAGGGATGTATTTTGTTATTTCGTCAATTATCTGGCGCTTTCCACCCACCCATTTCACTACAGGAGCTACCAAGTTGTTTTTTGTCACTGCTTGCCTCCTCGAATTCCTTCTTTTCTATAAAAACAATCCTTTTGTATTAACATACTACATAACTTAAGTTTCTACCTATAAAAATTATTCGTCAAGACTGATTTTATATCCTATCTGAACCACTTAACTGATAAGGAATCCGTTTTCGTTTTGCATTACTTAGACCTATTTTATTACACAGGAAAGACAGGCAGGGCTTGCTCGATAATATAGCTAAAAAATCTATACCTTATGTCATAAAAATAATGGTAGATTGCTATAAAAACTTTGCATTCAAAAAATATTTAACTCAACTTTAGTTTCGCAAAAAAGTACCCTCAAAGCATTGATATATCTGAACTTTGACAGCAAAAACTCCTCAATCTAAAATAGAAGTTTGCAAAACCTAATTATGCCAAGAAAAGAAGGGTGCTCTTGTGACTTCTATTTTACCAGCCAAAAAACATTATCCGATGAGAATATGTGTAGTGTTTCTTTGTCCAAGCGCTTATTGAAAAGCAATTCAGCACTTGGGATGGATCTCATTATGGTCTAACTGAAGTAATAACAGAAGGAATGCATGATCCCAAGACGCTATAAACATGTCGAAACAGTTTATTGGGATATAGGAGATCATTTAGTAAATACGGACTAGGTTTAGAGGTAGGAACAAGGGGTGGCGGTATTATTAATACTGATGGAGTTATGATGCAGCAAAACCCCTGTATACCGGCCGGTATACTAGTATAATAGAAGTGCAACATAACAGGAATTCAGAAACATGCTGAACACAAATCACTCCCCGAAATGCTGTCGTCATACCAAACCTGATTATGAATGGGGTTTTTAACATGAAAAAAATCCTGTTGGTAGAGGATGAAGAGAATATCATTTTTGCAGTTAAGCGATATTTGGAAAACACAGGCTATGAGGTTTTTCCAGCTATGACATTGTCAGAGGCAAAGGCATGTTTTCAGGAAGATTTAGATTTGGTTCTCTTGGATCTGAACTTGCCGGATGGAGACGGCTTTGTATTTCTTGACTTTGTTCGAGAGAAGGGTTCGATACCTGTTATTTGATTAACTGTTAGGGACACCGACAGGGATGTTATCCGCGGATTAGAATCCGGAGCAGATGACTATATCGCCAAGCCCTTCAAATTGCCGGTGCTGAAAGCGAGAATGGAGACAGTTCTGCGCCGGGTGAAGAAGGACCCGAAACTTGAGAGTGTTTTGCAAAGCGAGGGTGTAGTCCTGGATAAGAATTTGAAAAAGGCTTTTATTGATGGGCAAGAGGAAGAGCTAAGCCTGAAGGAGTTCCAACTCCTGTGTCTTTTTATGGAGAATCCGGGCCGAACGCTGACCAGAGAGCTTATTATCGACATTGTTTGGGGTCTTGATTCAGACTTTGTGTATGATAACACTTTGTCTGTTAATATCCGGCGACTCAGAAATAGGCTAGGATCCTACAGAAACAAAATCCAGACAGTTCGTGGCATTGGCTATTGCTGGAATGAAGGAGAGGTGTCCCGATGAGAAAAGCCATTGTTAAAGGTGCTATTATCTTTGTCGCCTTGTTTTTGCTTTTGTCTCTGGCTACAAAAATTGCTCTCGCTGAAGGAGAGGATGCCCTTAGCCTTTTTGCCGGAGCGGCCTTAAGCAATTCAGTTAAAGATAAGTCCATTGACACGCCGGCTGCAGCTGAGGAAGATTTGGCAGTCATTTTAAAGGAGAGGCCGGATGAACTGATAACTGATGGGGCAGGGTTTTTGCACGACTATGGCTATTTGCCTGACACCGGTTATATAAACCGGTATAAGCTGACATGGATGAATGTGGCATTGGCTTTTGTTGCAGGGCTGCTTTCATTTTTCTGGAATGTCAGAGAAGAGAAAAACCTTGAAAAAGATATACTTGAACTCTCTGATTATCTTAGGGCTTTGCATCGGGGCGAGGATCTAATGGTCTTGCGCGATGATCTCTTTGGGCAGCTGCGAGATGAACTTTATAAGACGGTTCTGATTTTGCGCGAATCCCGAGAGAACGCTTTGGCTGATCGCGCACTCCTGAAAAAAAATATTGAGGATATCACCCACCAGATCAAGACACCCCTGACCACAATTCAGCTCATGCTGGACTTAATTCAGCAAGATGAAGCCAATCAGGCAGAGTATATTGCGCGTCTTGACACAGAGATTAATCGCCTGAACAGGCTGACTTCCGCCTTATTGAAACTTTCTTCGCTCGATGCCGGTGCTGTTATCTTTCGCAGCGAGTGCTTTAGTGCAGAGAGCATGATCTATGAAGCGATTCAACCGATTGAAAGTTTAATACAGAAAAAGCAGATCGAGCTGAGATTGACCGGCCGGGATTACGAGGTCAAAGGGGATCGCTCGTGGCTTATGGAGGCAATTTTGAATCTGGTGAAAAATGCTGTTGAGGCCGTTGAAGAAAAGGGCATTGTTGAGATCCGGCTTTCAGAAAACGATGTTTATCAGAGCATCGCCATTCATGATAATGGCCCCGGTATTTCAGCAGAAGATTTGAGGCATATTTTCGACCGCTTTTACAAGAGCCAAAATGCTCAAAAAGAAAGCTTCGGCATTGGCTTGTCCATGGCAAAGTCAATTATTGAGGGGCATGGTGGCAGTCTTGAGGTGGAAAGCAAAAGCTCCGGTAGCTGTTTTGAGATCAAGCTTTATCCTCAACTTGCAGCTGCCGGAGCCGGGGTATCCTGTGATTGAGCTTTTGTCCTGGAGCAATGCTTAGTTTTCCCGCAATGATTCCTGAATGTCCTGGCTTAGTGCACGGCGTATACCACCCTTGATGGCAGCATAGATACCTAAGGCGTTGATGGCAAGAAAGGCCAACAACAGCGGGAAATTGAGATTGGTGAAGATCTCCCAGGGAGCAAAGAGCATCTTCTTTCGATAGGCAAACAGTGTCACCAGGGCGATGAGCGAAAGAAAGAAGATGAGCAGCACTTGGCGCAAGAGGAAACCCCCCTCGTAGAAGAGCATCTTTTTCAGTTGCTGTTCTTGCATCCCAATACTGCGGAGAAGGGCAAAATCACGCCTTCTGGCTTGCAGATTGGAGTTGAAGCTGTTGTATGCATTGGAAAGCCCGACAAAGAGCAGAAAACTCTGAATGAAAATGAAGAGAATCCTGGTATTGGCGGAGTTTTCCTGCGACAGGCGCTTAATATCGTTGCTTGATTCCACCCGTGCATCAGTTTTAGGAACGTATTGATACACAGTTTGCCTCGTTATCCTGGTTACCTCATCCAGCATATCTTCATTCGCCGTGATGGAGATGCTGTATCTCTTACCTTCTAGCGGCTGGTCAAAACCGTTATCCTGACAAAAGGAATCAAAACAGCTCAAAGGCATGAAAAGACTGATGGATTGCTGAGGCATGGGATCTATGCCGAAAGGCACTTCTGTCAGTCTGTCCACGATTTTGAGGCTGATTAATCCTGCTTCAGGAGCAACTTCTCTTCGCAGATGAATGTCACCTATGGCTTCACCGGCTAAGGGAATGTGGTTACTCCGTAAATAGGGCCTCCCCGGGTCTTCCGCAATCCTGTCGAGCAAGAGAACCTCTTTGTTTCCTTTTGTTTCTCGGCTGCCGGACTGAAACCCATGTTCGTCACAGTAATGATCCCACTGTGCATCATCAATGCCATACAGGTTGACAGGGGCATCGAAGTCTTTTTTGTCCTCTTTTAGCCTTGCCCGGGCGCTGCTTTTTTCATCACTGAGGAAATGAGGGTTATCGCTTTCGAAAAATTTGAGATCCTTGTTGTCTCGATAAAGAACCAATTGGCTAATCCCGTCGATTTGTTTGAGCTGTGTGATCATTTCGGAATTAGCATTTTCTAATGTCATAAAGGACACATTTATGTTATAGGGACTTTGATAGGTATTGTAGCGTTCATCGAGGTGATTGAAACTCTGGACAATGAGTGCCATCGAGAAAATCAGGCAGGCCAAGGCCAAGGCGATGCTCATGCCGCGATAGGTTTTGCTATAACTGCTGCTGTACTCTTTGGCCAGGCTGTGCTCAATGTTGGAGGTGTAGGGTATATCTTTCAGCTTGAGGCTGCGTTCCGGGTCCAGGTTTTTGATTGTGTTGACAACGGAAAGCTCGCTGCTTTTCCTGGCTGGTTTTAATGATGCTAGAAAAACAACCAGCAAGGCCAAGCATAAAACCGCCAACACAGCTCGCGCCAAAGGGGCAAAAGGGATTAGAATTTCTATGGGGGCAGATGCGAGGTGATACTTTGTATATGTTATATTAAACAAGTAAAAGAGCAAAAGAGTCAACAAATAGGAGGCAGCGATGCCAAGCAAAATGGGCCGCACTGAAAGAAGAAGGGCCTTTTCAACCACAAAGCGCCTGATCTGAGGCTTGCTCATGCCGCAGCTTTTTAAAAGGCCGATCTGTTTCAGGTCGCGTTCATTCCAGACAGTAAAAGCATTGTTTATGATCAAGCCAAAAAGCAGGATCAAACACAAAAGGGCAATACCGCGAAACAGCATTGTTTCCGCCACATCCCCGGTTGGTTTGAGAATCCCACCAGGGAAGATCATTTTGGCTTGAAGATACGCTTCATTGTAGATGAGTCCGCCATCCTTTTTGAGTTTGACGGGGTCAAGACCCAGTTTTTGCACTAGAGAGGGGATTTGCTTATAGGTTGCTCTTTCGTTTTCAAGCCAGATACAAAGATCCACAGGCCCTGAAACCTGTGTTTTTGTGCTGTCCATCCAGCCAAAACTTGTATACGTGCCTTCAAAGGAAAACAGATATTCCTTAAAGGTACCGCAGATTTGAAAGTGACGACCGGCGATGGTGACACCGGAGCCGATTTTAAAACCCGGATTTTCCATGAGGAAGAGCTCTGAAACCAAAAGTTCATCGCTGTTTTGCGGATATTTTCCAGATGCCAGTTCAACACATTTATATTCGTACATTGGCGCATCGAGATAATCGATCTCCATTTGGGGACGCTTTAGTGAAGTGTCTTCCAGCTCTTCTCTTTGAATTAGTGCTAAACGCTTTACCCGGTGATCTATTTTAAGCTCTGCCACGTCTTCAGGGCTTGTGGCAAAGAGCTCCGCTGAGTGGCCTCCCGTGGTTTCCGTCAGGTAGGCTACTTGACCGTAATCGTTTATGCTGAAGACAATCAGGAAAAAGCCGATCAAAACCACCGCGATAAAAATTGATACCCGAACAGCGATCAAGCTCTTCCTGATCTGTTTTCACAGAGTCATGTGCCAGTTCTCTGATAATGCTC
>JBASML010000094.1:0-16868 GCA_049656845.1 Syntrophaceticus sp. | reverse complement strand
GGATCCATATCTGTGCCCCTGATATTGAGTTTAAGGTCCCGACGAAATAGATCCTCAGCTTCCTGACGGGCTTCACGCCATAATCGCTGAGAAAGATTAGGCCAACTCTCTGCAGCAAACTCCCTGTGTAGACCAGGAGCAGCATTAAGCCCGATCAATGCAGCCTCAATGGGTATTGTGCCAGAGCCGCAGAAAGGGTCAAAGAGGATACGCTCAGAGTTCCAGTAGCTGAGATTGATCATCGCAGCAGCCAATGTTTCTTTGAGGGGAGCAGAGGTACCTAACTTGCGGTAGCCGCGTTTGTGAAGGCCGGCACCGCTGGTATCAATGGTCAGTGTAGCCACATCTCGGAGCAAGGATATCTCAATGGTATAGCGGGGGCCAGTTTCATCAAACCACTGCCGATGATACTTCTTTTTCATGCTTTCCACAATTGCTTTTTTAACTATAGCCTGACAATCTGATACGCTGAACAGCTTTGATTTGACAGACTTCCCCTCAACAGGGAAGTTGGCGTTTTCCGGAAGCCAATCCGCCCAGGGCAAAGCCTTTGTTTTTTCAAACAGCTCATTAAAGGTAAGGGCTTTAAATTCTCCAACCCTGACCAGCACCCGGTCAGCAGAACGCAGCCAGAGATTCGACCGGCATATAGCCCTCTCATCCCCCTGAAAGATCACCCTTGCGTTTTCCACTTCTGTTTCATACCCGAGATCCTGTACTTCCCGGGCAACAACAGCTTCCAGCCCAAAAGTTGCTGTAGCTATTAGTTCAATATTTTTCATTGATTATCACATCCATAACTATTATGGCAGAGTGTTTGGAGAGAATGCAAATAAAAACGGTATCTGTCCTTTGTTTTAAAGCAAATACATTATTGTACGGTTTACAATAAACAAAAGGATCCTGGCAATTATGGACAATGATATTTTTAACTTATTTGCGTATAGGCAGGAATTTTATTAAAAAATAAAGAATAGTGTTAGAAAGGATGTCTATTGTTAATATTTAGGAGGTGTAGATTATGGAGAAAGGAAAAACCATAATTAATGATTCTGTATTTGTTGAGATAGCCAGAGAGGCTATGAAAAAGGTGGAGGATGTCTTTCGAGAGGAGAAGCAAGGAGCTTTGCGGGGTTTCACACGGGTTTTTACCGAAAGATTTACTCCTCAGATCACTGTGAAGAAAACCGAGAACACAGAACCGGACAATGGTTTCGGCACACTTTCTCTTGATGTAAAGATCAGCGTGATTTATGGAGTAAACATTCCAGAAGTGGCAAGAAAGACCAGAGAAAAGATAATCAGTGAAATAGAAACCCTCACAGGATATTCTGTTGAAAGAGTTGATATCGAGATCGATAAAATAGTTAAACCTGAGCAGATTTCAGAAGAAAAGCCCGAGGAGCAAGAAGAAGGATAAAAAACAGGATAAAAAAGTAAACTTCAGGCTGTTAGGATCGAACTCTATTTTTTCTTGGGTTCAGGTCTGAAGGGCATACAGAAGGGAGCAGAGGGGGAGACCGGCGTCATAGATCCTAATGGAGGCAGGTCCAGGAATGGAATACATCAGCGGTGTCGTGGAACGCATTACCTTCACAAACGAAGAAAACGGTTTCAGTGTGATCAAGATAAGAACGCAGGGCTGTTCTGACATGGTAACACTTGTTGGCAACCTTGTTTCAGTTAATGTAGGGGCTGTATTGCGCCTTAAAGGTGAATGGAAATACAACAGCAAATACGGCAAGCAGTTCAATGTAGTCGACTATCGGGAAACGGTGCCTGCCACCATCGCCGGGATTGAAAAATATCTGGGTAGCGGCCTGATCAAAGGGATTGGGCCTGTTTACGCCAGGAGGATAGTAAATTATTTCAAGGAAGATACTCTGAAGGTTATTGAGGAGAAAGCCGACTATCTGACAAAAGTGGATGGTATCGGACAAAAGCGGGTAGAGATGATCAAAAAGGCCTGGCAGGAGCAGAAGGAAATTAAAAATGTGATGTTGTTTCTGCAGAGTCATGGGGTTTCCACCGCTTATGCCGTCAAAATCTATAAAACCTATGGCGATGAAAGCATTAAGATTGTGAAAAGCAACCCTTTTTGCCTGGCCGACGATATTTGGGGAATCGGCTTTAAAACCGCTGATAAAATAGCGCGGCAGTTGGGCTTTGATCCCAACTCCTATGAGCGCTGCCGTGCGGGTATCATTTATGTGTTGAATCAGCTAGCCAACGATGGGCATTGCTATGCCGCCCGAGAGCAGATCGTCTCTGAAACAGTCAAAATGCTGGACATGGAGAAGGGCTTGATTGATAGCTCACTTCAGAGGATGATTGCAGAAAATTCGGTGATCCTTGACCAAGACGATGCAATTTATCTACCGCCATTCTATTTCAGCGAGTTTGGAACTGCTGAGAGAATCAAAAAAATCCTTGCCGGTCTAGCTTTTAAACACACAATTGATCCCGCAATTGATATAGAAAAAATTATCGCTGAAATTCAGCGGGATTGCGGTATCGTCTATGACAAGGTCCAATTAGATGCCATTAAGACTGCAGTCAGGTCCAAGTTCATGGTTCTGACTGGCGGCCCCGGCACGGGTAAGACCACAACTACCTTGGCCATCATTAAGATGTTTCAAAAGATGGGCGACTCATGTTTGCTGGCGGCTCCGACCGGGAGGGCCGCCAAGAGGCTGTCTGAAACCACCGGTATGGAGGCGAAAACCATCCACCGGCTGCTGGAGTTTAAGCCATCCGAGGGATATAAGCGCAACAGTGAAAATCCCCTGGAGTGCGATGTGCTGATCATCGACGAGGCATCAATGGTTGACATAATTCTCATGTATAATTTATTGAAAGCGGTATCTGATGAAACCGTCGTTATCCTTGTCGGAGATGTGGACCAGCTGCCATCGGTGGGCGCGGGCAATGTGTTGAAGGATATTATTGTTTCAGGCATTGTCAGCGTAGTCCGCTTGACCAGAATCTTCAGACAGGCTCAGGGAAGTGACATTATCACCAACGCTCACCGGATCAACAAAGGCGAAATGCCCAGGCTCAGGTGTGGCCGCAACAGCGATTTTTTCTTTATCGAAGAGAAAGACCCGTCGAAAGTTGCGGAAACCATCAAAGAACTATGCGTCAAAAGGCTCCCTGCATACTATGGCGTCAATCCAATCAGCGATATACAGGTTCTCTGCCCAATGCAGCGGGGAGAGGTCGGCGCTCAGAATTTGAACAGCGTGCTGCAGGATGCTTTAAATCGGACCGATATAACCATCAAATACGGGGGAGTGGAATACCGCTTACACGACAAGGTAATGCAGATTAAAAACAATTATGATAAAAATGTGTTTAACGGCGATATTGGAACCATTGTAAAAATGAATAGGGAGGACAAAACCCTCGTCATTCGCTTTGACGGGGTTGATGTGGATTATGACGCCACCGAGTTGGACGAAGTGGTCCTCTCCTATGCCACCACCGTGCATAAAAGCCAGGGAAGTGAATATAAGATCGTGGTGGCTCCCTTCACCATGCAGCATTATCTGATGCTACAGCGGAATCTGCTGTATACCTGCGTAACAAGAGCCAAAAAGATCCTTGTGCTGGTGGGTTCCAAAAAAGCTTTGCGAATTGCAGTCTCCAATAATAAAATTCAGCAGCGAAATACCATGCTGGACGAGAGATTGTCTCAAAACCCATCCGTAGAAAAAAGACAAAGCATATATTCCGCTGCCAACTGCCAACGTTAGTAACCTAAATTATCACCGACCAGAACAACAGTAAAGTCGGTGCTCATTGGCCTCTTTTTCAGCACCGAGTAAATGCGGCAGATTCGGCTCTCGGTATTGCAGTTCATACAGACCCCGGCTACGGCGCAAGGGTTGGACAGTTCCAGCCGCTTATTGTTCATCGGAGCGGCACAATTTTTGATCCGCTCAAAGGCAGCGTTGATGTCGCTGCAGATTTTATTGATACCGGCTACCACAATCACCTTTTTCGGACCAAAAGACAGCGCCGCCACGCGGTTGCCGTTGCCGTCCACATTGACCAGGCAGCCGTCAAGGGTGATGGCGTTGGTGCTGGATAGGAAGAGGTCACAGACAAGCTCCCTTCTCCTGACATCTTGCTTTTCTTCCGGCGAAAGGTCGGCCTGCCCGTGATCCAGTATTTCGGCCCCTTTTTCTCGGGCTTTCTCAGGGATACCCAGCTCCTTGATCGTTGCCGAACCGCCGCAACCGACGCTCATCCCCGGTTTGACAGAATTGAGGATAAATTGCACTGCCTCATCCCTGCGGGAAAAAAAGACCGCCTCAAAATCGTTCCTCTTTAAGGCCTCAACCACCCTGTCGCCGACAGCGGTGTGATGCCATTCCTCTATTGACATTTTATTTATTGCCTCCTTTTAAAGATCATCTTAATATATTTGTTCGCAGTGCCGCTCAAAAAAACCTGTTTAATTAAAGAAAGTGGAAAAATTTTTAGCAAGGCTTAGCAAGGTATAAAAAGGTATTAGGCTAAGTTAAACTACGGTATAGTAAGGGAACCGTTTATAGAGCGCTCTTCTGCCATATTGTTTTTCAGAGATTATTTTGTAGGGAAATCAAAGGGAGATACAATGTGAAATGGTAATCGATATCCAGGCCTTACTAATTCTTGGAATACCAATTTGGATATTGATCAGATCGACTATGGTTTATTTTAATAAACGAAAGGGATATAGAATTTCTTTAAAGAGAGAATCCTTATTATTCGTATTTTACGTTTATGTGCTTTGTGTTAAAACACAAACCAGAATTTAAAAGAGAAAAAGTCACATAAATTACTGGGAGCGATACAGGTTGTAATGGGACTGATTACTGCGAGAGTTTCATTAAATATCAGAGATGGGTGAAATAGATGGGTAAAATAATGGAGGGGGTATCCCAAATGCAGGCCACAAACATAGTAAGTAAGAAGGTTCTCCAAGACAAATACCCTAGTTTACATAATTATTATTATCGGAAGTTAGGGAGGATCGAAAAATTGAGGATCGATAACATAAGTTGAGGATCGAAAAATTTAAGTTAAGGATGATCAAAAAATAAGGTTTAAAACAAGGCTAACTTAAATCTTTTTCTTGCTAACTTAAATCTTTTTCTTTTCTTAATGTATAATCGAAGATATATAATCGAAGATAACCGAGATGTAATTTTATTAAAGAAACTCTTTCAGATCAGATTTTCGCAGTAAAAGGAGAACTGGATGTGCAGATCGATCAAAATGATCAAAACCAGAAAGCGTCTTTAATCAAATGCCACCTGAGCTTGTTATTTGTGATTATCATTTGGGGTAGTTCTTTTGCCAGCATCAAAATCATTTTGCCTCAGGTTCCACCAAATACACTTGCTCTTTTGCGTTTTATCATGGCCAGTATTGCTTTAGGGCTTTTCCTTGTCATTACCAAACAACCGCGTCTTCAAAAAAATGATTTGCCAGGTATCATGCTTAGCGGTTTATCTGGAATTGCCATTTTTAATGTATTGCAAAATCAGGGGCTGCGCTATGCCGGTGCTACAGATGCTGCAATTCTTATAGCGATGTCGCCTGTATTTATCGCTCTGTTATCATGGGTTATATTAAAGGAAAGAATATCCAGGCTGCAGGTGGTAGGCATAGTTATTGCTTTTTCTGGTTCTGTATTGGTTGCTACTAATGGGTCTTTTAATAATCTCGGGTTTAATAAATTGCGGCTTTACGGTGACCTCTTAGTGCTGTTGAGCAGTCTTGCTTGGGCGATCTTTAGTATCACTCTTAAAAAACTCTTAACGCGTTACCCACCTACAACAATTATGACTTATAGTACATTCGTCGGTACTGTTTTTTTAATCCCATTCAGTTTAATGGAATATCCTGTTGATTTTTTAGCTGTTAACTTTACAGGTTGGATAAATATTATATATTTGGGGCTGTTAGCATCAGCTGTTGGAAACCTGATATGGAATTCTGCACTGGAAAAGGTCCCTGCTGTAACAGCAGGCGCATATCTTTACCTTTCACCTGTTGTGGCAGCTGTCATAGCTTTTATTTTCCTTCATGAAATACCTAGTCTGTATACAGTCAGTGGTGGTCTTATAATAATAATGGGTACATTTTTTGCTAGTAAATAAGTTTGATTATTCTATAAAAACTGGATGAAAGCAATAAAGAACTTTGGTATAATGTAGAAAAGCGTATGTGTGTGCGTATTAATTAATAGGAAATATGTAATTTTTATTATGGAGGAGATTGAAGAATGAAAGAAAAATTAACATCCCGTCAGGCAACCATCTTAAAATACATTCAAAAAGTAATTGATGAGCGTGGTTATCCCCCATCTGTACGCGAAATCGGGGAAGCAGTTGGCCTCAAATCTAGTTCAACTGTGCATTCACACCTTGTTAATCTGGAAAAGAAAGGCTACATTCGTCGTGATCCCACCAAACCACGTGCTATTGAAGTATTGGGAAACAAAACCTCTGTCATCCAGGTGCCTGTTGTGGGACGTGTTGCTGCAGGTAAACCAGTTTTAGCTGTGGAGAATATTGAAACCACATTCCCCCTCCCTGCCAGCTTTTTAAATAACACTGATGATGTATTTATGTTAACTACAAAGGGTGACAGTATGATTAATGCTGGAATCTATGATGGGGATTACCTTGTTGTTAACCAACAGCATACAGCAGAAGACGGTGATATAGTTGTTGCTCTATTGAATGGTGAAGATGCCACAGTAAAGCGTTTTTTTAAGGATAAAGACAGCATACGCCTCCAGCCAGAAAACGAATCAATGAAACCGATTCTATGCAAGGAAGTGACCATACTCGGAAAAGTGATAGGGGTTTTTAGAAAATTAGATTAAACTTAATAAACCTTTGTTATAAAGCCGACTACCATAAAAAGGGAGAGCAGTAGCTTGAAAATGCATCCACCAAAAATACCGACTATTGTGCCAATTCCCACCTTAACCGCATCATATATCTTGCGATGTGAAAAAATTAACTCTGCAGTAATAGCTCCTAAAAACGGCCCTATCAGGATCCCAAAAAGAGGGTTAATAAAAATCCCTATAATCCCACCAAGGAAAGCTCCCCATAAACCAGCACTGCTTCCTCCATATTTCTTGGCGCCAATCCAGGCTACAATATTATCTATAAAAAAAGAAAATATTGTTATCAGAAACATAATTAATAAAAAATGCGGAGTTATTTGTTGGAATCCATCAATAAGCGCGTAGATAAACATGGTCACAAAAATGATAGGGATTCCCGGTAAAAATGGGAGTAGAGATATCAGTACCCCTAATCCCAGGATGAGAATTGTAATTATCTTGGTTACTTCACTCACCAAATCTATCCTTATCCTCTTCATCCTCTTCAAAAATACCTATATTCCTCAAGCGTTCGTATCTTTTCTCCAGGAGTTCATCGATGCTGTGAGACAGCAGATCATCAAAATTGATCTGCAGTTTCTCTTTTACTATTTTATGTGTTTTGTCCAGGTTGGTATGTGCTCCTTCCAGCGGTTCAGGTATAATCTCATCGATTACTCCCATTGAATAAAGATCCTGAGCAGTTAATTTGAGATATTCGGCCATCTCATGGCTCCTACTGACATCTTTACATAATATAGAGGCACAGCCTTCTGGTGAAATCACCGAGTAAATTGCATATGAGAGCATCAAAACTCTGTCAGCTACTCCCAGAGCTAGGGCTCCTCCACTACCCCCCTCCCCGATGACCAGACTGATGATAGGTGTTTTTAAAATTGACATTTGCATTAATCTTTGGGCAATAGCCCAACCCTGACCACGTTCCTCTGCTTCCACACCCGGGTAAGCCCCTTGAGTGTCAATAAAACAGATGACCGGCCGCCTAAACTTTTCCGCTTGTTTGGCAAGTCGACAGGCCTTACGGTAACCTTCTGGGTGAGGCATACCAAAGTTTCTTTTGAGATTTTGGTTGGTATCCCTTCCTTTTTGGTGTCCGATAACTGTTATTGGAGTTCCGTTATATCTTGCTATTCCACCCACTATCGCTGGGTCATCCCTATAGCATCGGTCACCATGTAGTTCGATAAAATCATCAAATAGAGCTTCAATGTACTCCATTGTTGTAGGGCGTTCGGGATGTCGTGCAATCTGCACCTTTTGCCATGCACTTAAGTTATTATATTTTTCTTCTTTATAACTCTCCAATTTGGCCTCTAATGTGGCAATTTCATGGGAAAAGTCTATCTGTTTATTTTGGGCAAACTCTTTTAGTTCATTGAGTTTCTTTTCTAGCTCTTGATAATCTTTTTCAAATTCCAATGAATATTTATAAGGCATTATTCTCTACCTACCTGTAATAGAAGTTGGAGACCGGAGGTCAGAGGTTGGGAGTTGACTAAGAGAAAATCACCAAAGATATACTAAAGATCTACCAAATATCTGTAGATTTGTTGAGATGCCTTCTACTAGTTCCGCTAGTCTCGCAATGCTCTTGACTTCGGCCTCTGTTTTTATTTTTATTATTTGATAATGCTGCCAGGCTGGATTGAACCTGGTGACTACTTGTGTAATGTTATCAATTTACCGAGAAACTCTTTTAAGTCTCTACGGTGGACAATCTGGTCGATCATCCCGCGTTCCATGAGAAATTCTGCCTGTTGGAAACCTTCGGGTATTTTTTGATGAATGGTTTGTTCGATAACCCTGGGGCCAGTAAAACAGATCAGGGCTCCTGGTTCTGAGATAATAATATCAGCCAAGGTCGCAAAACTGGCGGTAACACCTCCGGTGGTCGGATGGGTCAAGACTGAGATATATAATAAACCTTCTTGATGGAACCTGGCCACCGCAGCACTGGTTTTCGCCATTTGCATCAGGGACAACATCCCCTCTTGCATGCGCGCACCTCCTGAAGCTGTGAAAAAAACAACCGGAACTCTTTCAGCACAGGCTGTTTCAAAAGCCCTTGTGATCTTCTCTCCTGCTACAGAACCCATGCTCCCCATTAAAAAACGGGTATCCATGACTCCCAGGACCACATTTTCTCCATTGATTGTAGCCATTCCAGTAATTACTGCTTCTTCAAGTCCTGTATCCTCTTGTGCTTTCGCCACCCTTTTGGCATAATCAGGAAAACCAAGAGGATCACATGTCTTCAGGCCATTATTTGTTTCTCTAAAGCTATTTTCATCTGTTGTAATCCATATTCTTTCACCGGCAGTTAATTGATAGTGATAATCGCATCCAGGGCAAACTTTAAAGTTGGCGTCTAGGTTATCCTCACTGTTTCGCTTTCCGCATTTTGGGCATATCTTAACTGGGCCTTTTACCGCAGATGGTTCTTCAGTGTGACTCGGAAGGGTAATGTATTTTTTTTTGGGTTTAGGATTAAAAAGATCATTTAATATCATTATTTATTCCGCCTCCAAGGCAAAGAGAAATTCGCCTTCCGCAGCTGTAACTCCCTCAACTGTAGCTCGCCCTTGAGCCTTACCGATATTGCCTTTCATCTTAAGAAGTTCTACTTCCAGCAGCAGTTGATCCCCGGGATTAACGACTCTCCGGAAACGAAACTTATCGACACCTGCCAGGTAAGCCAAACTGTTTTTATGTTTCTCCTGACTGAGCAGGGCACAGGCGCCTACCTGGGCAAGGGCCTCTAGGATCAAAACACCTGGAAAAACCGGGGTGCCGGGAAAGTGCCCCTGAAAAAATGGTTCATTAATTGTCACGTTTTTTATACCTACAGCTTTTTTGCCTGGTTCCAGTTCCAGGATCCGGTCAACCAGCAAAAATGGGTAGCGGTGTGGTAGTATTTTCATAATATTATCTACACTAACCAAGTAAATCACCTTGCCCATTACATTTTTTCAAGACTAAAACAGCATTATGACCCCCGAAACCTAATGAATCAGAAATAGCAACATTCACAGTTTTTTCTCTGGCTTTATTAGGTACATAATCGAGGTCACAGAGAGGATCGGGATTATGATAATTTATCGTCGGGGGTATGATGTCATCTCTGCAACACAAGGTTGCCGCAATGCACTCCAATGCTCCAGCTGCACCTAACATGTGACCAGTCATACTCTTAGTGGAACTTACTGCTACTTTGTAAGCATGTTTTCCCAGTGCTTTTTTTATCGCTTTTGTTTCCATAACATCATTTATTTCTGTACTTGTGCCATGAGCGTTAATATAGTCCACTTGCGCTGGAGTAATCCCTGCATCCTTGAGAGCACGGGTGAAAGCCTGTGCAGCGCCATTCCCTTCTGGATCTGGCTGTACAATGTGATAGCCATCACCTAATGTGCTGTAACCAGCAAGTTCAGCATAGATCTTTGCTCCCCTCTCCAGGGCATGCTGCATTTCTTCCAGGATGACAATCCCTGCCCCCTCACCCATGACAAAACCATCCCTTTGTGCATCAAAGGGCCTGCTTGCTCCTTGTGGGTTATCATTGCGTGTGGATAAGGCTCTCATGGCACAAAAACCTGCTACAGCCAGCGGTGTAATGCATGCCTCTGTTCCTCCTGTAATCATGATATCTGCTTCATCATTTTGGATGATACGAAAGGCATCACCAATGGAGTTTGTACCAGTAGCACATGCTGTTACTGTACAGCTATTGGGACCTCGGGCACCTAACATAATAGATACCTGACCAGAGGCCATATTGCAGATCATCATCGGAATTAGAAAAGGGCTGATACTACCGGGACCTTTTTGCAATAAGATCTCATGCTGTTTTTCATGGGTTTCCAGCCCTCCGATACCGGTTCCAATCCAAACTCCTACCCGGTCAGCATTCTCCTGACTGACTTTTAATTTTGCGTCTTCCGCTGCCTGCCGCGCTGCGGCACAGGCAAACTGTATAAACCTATCCATCCTTCTGGCATCTTTGCGATTCAAATAATCTGTTGCTTTAAAATCGTGCACCTGTGCAGCAATTTTTGTAGTGAAGTCGGTTACATCAAATCTGTCAATGTAATCTATGCCGCTTTTGCCCTTGATCAGGTTATTCCAATAACTTGATAGATCATTTCCCAGCGGACTGATGACTCCTAATCCAGTAATAACTACTCGTTTCTTGGATAGCATAACACCACCACCTTTCTCTTCTGGTTTCTGCTATCCCATACCTCCATCAACAACAATGACCTGCCCTGTTATATAATCCGCATCTTTCGACACCAGAAAAGCCACAACACCTGCAACATCTTCAGGGGTACCGGCTCTGCCTAAAGGCACCTGTTTGAGGATTTCATCCCAATAATCCTTTTTCATGTTTGCAGTCATGGGTGTTTCAATGTAACCTGGTGCAACTGCATTGGCGGTAATCCCCCGAGAACCATATTCTTTTGCTATTGACCGCGTAAAACCGATAATACCCGCCTTGGAAGCCGCATAATGAGCCTGTCCGGCATTGCCATATAGCCCTACAACAGAGGAGAAATTGATGATACGGCCATACCGCTGTTTCATCATCTGCCTGATAGCTGCTCTCGTACAAAGAAATGTTCCAGTCAGGTTGGTATTGATGGTCTGCAACCACTCATCATCGGAAATGCGCAGCAATAGATTGTCTTTGGCAATTCCCGCATTATTGACGAGTACATCTAACCTACCAAAGGTATCGATAACTTGGCGGATCATCTCTTTAACCTGGAGAGGATCGGTAATATCGCAACCAATAGCGATGGCAATCCCTCCACTGTTTCTGATTTCATGAACAACCTGCTCACAGCTCTCACCAGCTATCAGGTCACACACAACCACCTTATATCCCTCTCTAGCAAGGCGAAGGGCGGTTGCTTTGCCAATACCCCTGGCGCTTCCAGTGATTAGAGCCACTTCTTCTTTCACTCTAATCCCCCTTTATTCTTTTTAAAACTCTCTCCAAAGAAGTGGGATCTTGGACGCTCCCCAGTGTTTTGTTTTTTGCAACTTTTTTATTTAGGCCGGAGAGCACTTTACCAGGCCCCATTTCAATAAAATAGTCTACCTTCTCTGACATAAAAGCAATAGATTGCTCCCATTTAACCGGTCTATAAAGCTGTTTCACAAGTATTTCCGGCAGATCTGACTGCTGTATCTCCTGGGCTGTTACATTACTGACCACTGGAATACTTGGTTTTGACCAGCTAACTTTTTCTAACTCTTCCCGAAAAATCTCAGCTGCCTCTTTCATTAATCTGCAATGAGATGGAACACTTACTGCCAGTGGAACCACCCTGGCACCTCTATCTTTAAGAAGTTCACCAGCTTTAATAACACCTTGTTTTTCCCCGGAAATAACTATTTGACCTGGACAGTTGTAATTGGCGATCTCAACAACTCCATAGCTAGAAGCCTCTGCACATACCTGCTCAACTGTATCCCCTTCTACTCCCAATACAGCTGCCATCATTCCCTGCCCTATTGGTACGGCTTTTTGCATAATCTGTCCGCGTTTGATGACCAGCCTTAATGCATCTTCAAACTGCAGAGCGCCACAGGCTACCAGGGCGCTGTATTCCCCCAGGCTTAAACCAGCAGCTACAGTTGGTATTAATCCTTTATCTTTTAGCACCATAAAACTAGCAAGGCTTGTGGTAAGAACAGCAGCCTGGGTGATTTCTGTTTTATTAAGCTCCTCCTGGGTTCCTTCAAAACAGATGGAGCTTAACGAAAAACCTAAAACCCGGTCAGCCGTTTCATAAACCTGCTGTGCTTGAGGAAAAGACTCTGCCAATTCTCTACCCATTCCTGGATGCTGGGAACCCTGGCCTGGGAAAAGAAAAGCTATTCTAGGCATAGCTCTCTACCAATCCCTTTTAAGATCCTTACAGCAGTTTCCATGACATCTTCTACAATATCTGCAGCTGGCTCTATTTTTTCTACCAGTCCAGCACACTGCCCAGCCAGAAGAGAGCCATTTTTCACATCACCTTTTACTGCTGCCGGGTATTTTCCCGTTCCTATCTTGATTAACTCAGCGGGGTCTAAACCCTCTCTCTCTTTAAGTAGATAATGCCGGGAAAACTGATTCTTGATCACTCGTACGGGATGTCCAGTAGACATTCCGCAAACAACTGTATCCCTGTCCCGGCATTTGATCACTTTTTCTTTGTAATCCGCATGGGCAGGAGATTCCTCGGCACAAATAAAGCGTGTGCCCATCTGTACCCCCTCTGCACCCAATACAAATGATGCTGCAGCCCCACGGCCGTCAGCAATGCCACCCGCAGCGATGACCGGGATATCGACGGCATCTACAACCATGGGAACCAAACACATAGTTGTGGTTTCCCCGATGTGGCCGCCTGCTTCGGTACCTTCGGCTACGATGGCATCTGCTCCCTGCCGGGCCAGCCGTCGCGCAAGAGCAACAGAGGCCACAACCGGAATCACTTTACACCCCGCTTCTTTTAACCGGGGTAAATAGATCCCGGGGTTACCCGCGCCCGTAGTGATAACAGGAACCTTTTCCCTGATGACAAGGTCTATGATCTCTTCAGTATTGGGTGAAGTAAGCATTATGTTGACACCAAAAGGTTTACTAGTAATTTTTTTAACTGTGTCAATCTCTTTTTGCAGCCACTGTGCATCTGCAGAACCCGCGGCAATAATACCGAGAGCGCCAGCTTCGGAAACGGCTCCGGCCAGTTTTCCTGTAGCTATCCAGGCCATGGCTCCTTGCAGTAAAGGATATTTGATACCTAATAGTTTCGTAATTCTAGTTGTAATCAACTCTATCACCTGCCCCAGCGTACTAGTGCTGCTCCTGTAGTGAGCCCTGCACCAAAACCCACAAGGAGCAGTAAATCTCCGGATTTGAACTTATTTTTTTCAGCTGCTTCCGCAATAACTAAAGGAATAGAAGCCGCTGAGATATTACCGTACTCACCAATATTAACCAGTACTTTTTCCCATGGAATATTCAACCTTTTTGCTGCTGCTTGGAGAATCCGTAGGTTGGCCTGGTGCATCACTATATAATCGACATCATCTGTGCGTAAATCCATTTCCTCTAAAACCTGAGCTGCACACTCAGGAATGCTCTTGACAGCAAATTTAAAAACCTCATTGCCCTGCATCTGCATATAATGCATCCTACGGGCAACTGTTTCCTGGGATGCAGGATAACGAGAACCCCCTGCAGGAATGGTAAGCAGCCCACTACCTGCCCCATTAGCACCCAGGTAAGTTGCTAGAATTCCATTCTCCCCCTCACCTTTTCCTAACACAACTGCCCCGGCACCATCACCAAAAAGTATACAAGTGTTTCTGTCTGTAAAATCAATCACCCGTGATAAGACCTCTGCTCCTACAACGAGTATATAATTATATTTTTTATTGCTGAGCAAAAAGTGTTCAGCTGTTGATAATGCATAAATAAATCCGGTACAGGCAGCATTTAGATCAAAAGCTGCAGCTTTACTGGCTCCTAAAAGATGCTGTAGCAAGCAGGCCGTAGCAGGCATGGGCATATCTGGTGTCATAGTCGCGACAATAATCAGGTCCAACTCCTGGGCCGTAATCCCTCCCTGATTTAAAGCCGATTTGGATGCCTGGTATGCTAGATCAGATGTAGCCGTTTCTTTGTCTGCAATTCTTCTAAATTTGATCCCTGTGCGGCTGACTATCCAATCGTCACTTGTCTCTACCATTTTTTCCAGATCAGCATTTGATAAAATGCCTTCAGGAAGAGCATATCCAGTCCCTACGATTTGTGCTTTCAACATCTATCCTCCAGTATAACCAAGCCTTAGTAAGAAGTTAGTAATTAAAATACACTATTCCCACACTGTTGTCAACAAAAGTGTGCACATGATTAATTATATCTTATAATACCTCACAAAGGATATACTTGTAAGTGAGTAATATTCACCATGTTATCAGACCCTTATTTGTTAACTCCTGTACGGCCTGCATAATTCCTATTACGGCATGGGCATATGATAAGCATCCCTGAAGGTAAACAATGTAGGGGGGACGCATGGGGGCATCTGCTGTCAATTCGATGGAGGATCCCTGAACAAAGGTGCCGCCTGCCATAATCACCTTATCCTGGTACCCTGGTAAGTTGCTGGCAACTGGTACGGCCTGGGAATCTACCGGAGATGCCTTTTGGATCCCGCGGCAAAAGGCCTTTACTCCCTCCGGGTCATTAAGCTTAATGGCTTGTACAATATCAGAGCGCTGGGAACCAGGAGCAGGTGATGTTTCAAAACCCAGTATGGAAAGAAAATAGGCAGCAAACAGCGCTCCTTTGAGTGCTTCAGCAACAGTATGAGGACTTTGAAAAAACCCCTGATAAAAAAGTGGACCCAGCCCTAAATTTGTGCCCATTCTTTGGCCTAAACCAGGTGCCACAAGCCTATCCGCGGCTTGTATCACTAAGTCTTTTTTGCCTACCAGGTATCCCCCTGAGGGGGCTAATCCACCACCTGGATTCTTAATCAGGGAACCGGCCATAAAATCAGCACCTACATGTGTAGGCTCTTTTTCTTCGACAAATTCCCCATAACAATTGTCGACAAAACAAATTATATTACTGTCGATATCCTTGATAAATTTGATCAAATTATCAATTTCCTGAACACTCAAGGCCGGTCGCCAGCTGTACCCGCGAGAACGCTGAATGAGCACTGCTCGGGGGTTCTCTGTCAGCAGTTCCTTGATTTCGTCATAGTTGAGCCTTCCCTCTTCAGTTAAAGATGCCTCTTTGTAGAGAATGCCCTGTCCACATAAAGAGCGTCCTTCTGCTTTGGAGCTACCTATGATTTTGGCTAAAGTATCATAGGGGGTTCCTGTCACAGAAAGCAGCAAATCTCCAGGCTTAAGCATGGATGCCAGGGCCAGG
Source organism: Syntrophaceticus sp. (assembly GCA_049656845.1). Classification (GTDB taxonomy): domain Bacteria; phylum Bacillota; class DSM-12270; order Thermacetogeniales; family Thermacetogeniaceae; genus Syntrophaceticus. The sequence goes on along the minus strand of JBASML010000094.1, from coordinate 1,008 downwards.
GAGATAGCATGTGTTCCGGAAATAATCTGGGCACGCACTAGGGCTGCCTCCGTTCCAAAGGTCAGAGCATAGACTTCTTCTAACCCTTCTCGGCCAGGATCACCATAACCATAGCCATTCCCATCCCGCAGATGGTATTCAGAGATTCTCGCTTCCCGGAAAGCATTAAGAACCCGTGCCTGGTTAATTTTCGTGGTTTCTTCAATTTGCTCAAATTCTGATTTTGCCTTTTGTTCTGCCTGTCTAGCCAAGTCGCAAAGCTTAGTATCGATTTGATATTTTTCTTGAAGGTAATTACATAAATCAGGCATTTCCCCCACCCTTTATTCAAAATCTTCTGATCGGATAATCATCAGTTCATCTCTTGTTAGTCGCTGGTATTTCACCAGCCGCACAGCCTGTCTCCGGATGGCTTTTTCAATCAGATTGCGGACCAAACGGGCATTTCCCTCATTATAATTGCCTTGCCGAGTTTTTTCCTCCAAAATTTTGCGCAATGTAATCCGGGCTTCGGGTAATAGACGGTATTGTCTTTTTTTAAGCATCAGTGTGCCGATCTGCAGCAGTTCCTCCACACTGTAGTCTGGAAAAGTGATATGGATAGGAAACCGTGAATAAAGCCCCGGGTTGCTGCGCAGAAACCACTCCATCTCTCGCTTGTAACCCGCAAGGATGAGGACTAAGTTGTCTTTATGATCCTCCATCGCCTTAACTAAAACATCAATGCTTTCCTTGCCAAAGTCCTTTTCCCCCCCGCGAGCCAGAGAATAGGCCTCATCGATAAATAAGATACCCCCCATAGCTTTTTTAATTTGTTCCCTGGTCTTATGTGCGGTATGACCAATATACTCACCAACAAGATCCGCTCGTTCCACTTCAATCAGATGCCCCTGGGAAAGAACCCCCATAGAACGAAAAAGTTTACCCATAATCCTGGCAATAGTAGTCTTCCCTGTTCCAGGATTCCCCTTAAAGATCATATGTAAAACCAGCTGCTCTGTACGCAGG
>JBASML010000093.1:0-3094 GCA_049656845.1 Syntrophaceticus sp. | reverse complement strand
AAACATTTCATTTCTGCAAGAATGTCTTTATGTGGAAGGGAGTAGATGTGTAAATGAAAGTACTGCTCTTAGAACACCCAAGAACTGTTGCACAGGAGCGCTGCAATGATATCGCCAATACCCCCCTTGCCTCCTGCCTCCTGTCTGGATCGATAGCAGGAGTGATTCAGAAAGACGGCTATGATGTCAGTATTATTGAAGGCTATCTGGACAATCTCTCTTATCAAGAGATAGAGGAACAGGTGAGATGCGCGGCACCCGGGCTGCTGGGTGTGAACATGGTTTATCACTGGCAGGGAGATCAGAAAATCTTTTCCTTCCTGGAAAAACTGAAACAGGACGGTGTCGTTCCTTATATTGTTGTGTACGGTTATTACCCCACCTTTGCTTATGAGAAGATACTGAAAAACTGTCAGGCAGTGGACGCGGTGGTGTTGGGGGAGCCGGAACTGACCTTTGCTGAACTGACTGATTTTTTGTCCCGGGGCAAAATGCCGCATGATCTGCCTGGCCTTGCCGTGAGAGATGGTGCAGGGGTGCGGTGCAGGCGACGGGAGTTGATTGAGGACCTGGACAGTCTTCCTTTTCCTGTGCGTACAGAAGCGATGATGCGTATCTCTGAGGTGAACCTGCAGGGGAGCCGCGGCTGTTACGGGAGGTGTACCTTCTGTTATATCAACCCTTTTTATGGGGCGGGTTCTCACTGGAGGGGACGCAGCCCAGAGAACATTGCAGCGGAGATCGATGAGATTATAGCGAAGTGGGGGAAACGGGAGTTTTATTTTACAGATCCCAACTTTTTTGGGCCGGGTGAGCAGGGGCAGCGGAGAGCGCTGCGCTTGGCCTCCTTACTCAAAGATAAAAAGATCACCTTCGGCATTGAAGCCCGGGTCAATGATATCCACGATGAAACGATCAAGGCCTTAGTTGATGCTGGACTGCGAAATATCCTGATCGGGCTGGAAAGCGGCCGGGATGAGTCACTGAAGAGGCTGAACAAGATGACAACGGTTGCCCAGAACGAGCGAGCGCTGGAGATCCTCAGGAATAACGGGATTGAGCCCAATGTGGGGTTTATCATGTTTGAACCGGACTCCAGCCTGGAGGATATCAGGACCAATTTCGAATTCTTGAAAAGAAATCACCTGCTTGACAACCTGGCCATCACCGCCAATGTGCTTTATCACCACCAAATTATCCTGATGGGTACCAAGGCCTTCCAACAGCTCAAGAGTGAGAGGAGGCTGCAGAATGTGAACTCTTTCTATGAGGGGACAACACCTTATCGTGATGATGGTGTGGCTGCATTAGCGGATCTTATGCGCCGCCTGACCAACATTGTTTTTGACCGCATGGACGGAATCTGGAGCGGGCGGGTGCAAGAACCAGTGAATGCCCAGGAAAGGTACAGTAAGATCAATCAGATTTTGGTCAACAGGTTTGAAAGTGCTCTTTCTTTTTTAGAGTCTGGACAGCTTCTGACCAGCGATCTTATAAGAGAGCATGAGACTGCAGATGCAGCTGAGATCGATAAGATATTGGATCGGTGATCGGGTGATCGGGGCCAGGCTTGCTTTATTGCTTTAAACATCTATTACCACTTCCAACTTCCCGTTTCCCACATCTTTTTTCGCCTGGCTTTATTGCTTTGCTGGGAGAGGGACGGCAGTCTGTGTTTGTGTGTATAGCTTTTCACTTTGATAATGTTAACATATGCATGCCATTCATTAGGTAGCCCTAAATATTGGGGTGTTTAATTCCAGGTTGGCACTTTTCGTACAGTCTGACGATCTTTTGTCAATTTCACACAATAATTTTTCTGACAGGCCTGGACGACGGCGAGATTGAAATAATCTCAAGTGTGTCGAGGCCTATTGTTATTTGAGAACTGCACTGTTCTTTCCTTGAATTTGCTGATTATGTAGCGTATGATACTTATGGTTTGATAAGGTAATCAATGAAGACAGATTAAGCATGAAACAGGCAGATTTACCGGTTTGACCGCAGTTAAGACAGGGGGAATTATTGGTGCAGCGGCTTGGTCTCTTGTTCTTGTTGAGTTTTGGGCATTTAGTCACCGATATGATGGGTGGAGCACTGCCTGTCTTGCTGCCGGTTCTCAAATCGGAATTTTCTCTTTCCTATACACAACTTGGTGTCATTATCTTGGTTTCTAATCTGATCTCCTCTGTAATTCAACCTATTTTCGGCATTTGGAGTGACCGCAAAGCGATTCTTTGGATTCTTCCTGTAGGCTGCCTGGTTGCTGCCCTGGGCATGGCTTTGGTGGGCTTTGCACCTACCTACTATTTGGTGCTGATAGCCATTACTTTGAATGGCATCGGGTCTGCGGCTTACCATCCTGAGGGTTCCAAACAGGCCTTTTTGATCAGTGGTGAGAGGAAGGCTACAGCCATGTCTATTTACTCTGTGGGGGGAAATATTGGGCATGGGCTGGGCCCCATAATTGCTGTACTACTGCTCGGCCTAAGTGGGCGCAAAGGGATGGCGTGGTTTTTAGTTATTGCGGTGGTTACTGCATTGCTGTTTAACCATTTTATACCTGATATAAAGCGCCAGGGGGAACAGAGCAGTTATGTCGAGAATGATAGAGATGCCGGTGTTTCAGAAGCCGCAGTTAAAAAGGGTGTAGTCTACGGCCTTTTCCTGCTGGTGATGATTGTTATCATGCGCTCTCTGGTGCATATTGGCCTGACGAACTTTATCCCCCTCTATGTTGAGGAATACCTGCATGGCAGTAAAGAGTACGGGGCATTACTGCTGACGGTTTTTCTCCTTTCCGGAGCTGTGGGTACAATTGTCGGCGGCCCCCTGGCAGACCGGATCGGGAGGAAAAAAGTGATCATCTTGTCTTTTCTCCTGGTAACTCCCTTACTATGGCTCTTCTTATTCAGCACCGGCGTTTGGACACTGCCTTTGGCTGCTTTGAGCGGCTTTGTCCTCATTTCCACTTTTTCTGTTACTGTTGTCTACGCCCAGGAACTGATCCCCCATAATGTGGGGTTAGCCTCAGGCTTAACCCTGGGCTTTGCCTTCGGAGTCGGTGCAATCGGTGGTTTGGCCTTCGGTGCTG
>JBASML010000092.1:0-3575 GCA_049656845.1 Syntrophaceticus sp. | reverse complement strand
GGAGGCCAGGGATCTGCTGGAGAAGGCTCGGGAAGAGATGGCCAGTCTCATCTGTGCGCAGCCTGAAGAGGTCTTTTTTACTAGTGGAGGAACAGAGTCCGATAACCTGGCTCTGTGGGGGGTGGTTTGCTCTCGTAAAGAGCGCGGCTCTCATATCATTACCTCATCAATAGAGCATCACGCTGTGCTAAACACCTGTGCCTACCTGGTCGAGCATCTTGACTGCAGTGTTACTTATCTGCCGGTGGACAGTGATGGCCTCATCGATCCTGATGATGTAAGGCGGGCTATCAACAAGGATACAGCACTTATTTCAATTATGCATGCTAATAATGAGGTAGGGACTGTACAACCGGTGGCGGAGATAGCCTCTATTGCCCGAGAAAACGGGATACCTTTCCATGTGGATGCTGTACAGACCGTTGGGCATATCCCGCTGGATGTAAATCAGTTAGGTGTAAATCTCCTTTCCCTTTCAGGCCACAAGTTTTATGGGCCAAAAGGGGTGGGGGCACTGTATGTGCGGCAAAGCACACCCTTCGCACCTCCCCTGCGTGGTGGGGGACAGGAAGGGGGTTATCGCTCCGGTACACAGAACATACCTGGGATCGCAGGTTTGGGTCGAGCAGCGGTTATCGCTCAGCGTGATATGAATGCTGAACTGCAGCGCCTGGAAAAGATGAGGGATGCCCTGATTCGAGGGATCGAAGAGGCGATACCCGGGGCGCGGCTGAACGGTCACCGCAAATATCGTTTACCCCATAATGTTAACTTTGCCTTTGCTAATATAGAGGGGGAGTCTCTTCTTTGGGGATTAGATCTGGTCGGGATTGCGGTTTCATCCGGGTCTGCCTGCAGTTCCGGAACCGAAGAACCCTCCCATGTGCTGCGCTCACTGGGTTTACCGGAGCAGTATCTGAATGGAGCGATTCGTCTCTCACTGGGAAGGTCAAATACTGAAGAAGATATCCCCTTTGTAATTGAAACACTGTCTGGTCTTGTGCGTAAGTTGAGCCAGCTCTCGCCTGAATGATTGGTAGTTAGATATTTATCTTCAGTTTCTTCATCTTGCGATATATAGTGGGACGGGAAACGTTCAGGTCCCTTGCTGTTTGGCTGATGTTGCCTTTGTTTTTCAGTAAGGTGGAAATAAGCTCTTGGCGTTCTTTCTCTGCCAGCATTTCTTTGATCTTCATACTATCGCTGCTGGTCGTAGGCAGCTGTTTTTTTTCTGGATAGAGGCTGGTAGGTAGAAAAATGATTTCTTTTGGGATCTGTTCTAGGCCGATTACACCTTCTGTTGCCAGATTGATCATTCTCTCGACGACATTTTGAAGTTCTCGAATATTGCCTGGCCAGTGATACTGCTGCAGGTAAGTGATTACCTCTGGATCGACGAATTTGATCTTAATCCCCAACTTACGACTGGTTTCCCTCAGGAAGTGGTCAAAAAGCAAGGGGATATCCTCCTGTCGCTCCCTGAGGGGTGGGAGTTTAATAGAGATAACATTAAGCCGATAGTAGAGGTCCTGGCGGAAATTGCCCTTGGCTACTTCTAGCTGCAGATCATGATTGGATGCACAGATGATGCGCACATCCACAAAAATCACTTTACTTCCTCCAATGCGCGTGATCTGTTTGTTCTGAAGTACTCGCAGTAGAGCTACCTGTTGTTCCAGGGGCATATCCCCGATTTCGTCAAGGAACAGGGTGCCGCCTGATGCCAGTTCAAACTTTCCTGTCCGTCCCCCTCGCTGGGCACCAGTAAATGCTCCTTCTTCATACCCAAAGAGTTCACTGGCGATCAGATCTCTGGGGATCGCCCCACAGTTGACAGCAACGAAGGGGCCATCTCGGCGAGGGCTTTTATTGTGTATAGCCTGGGCGAAGACCTCTTTACCTGTGCCACTCTCTCCGGAAAGCAGCACACTGCTGTCACTTTCTGCGGCACGGGAAGCGATGTGTACTGTTTCCTGGATATGAGGGCTGTTGCCCAGGATGTCTTCGAAGTGGAAGGTGGCATGAGCACCGCTGAAACGGTTCACCAGCTTTTTGATCCTGTTGATGGGCTTAAGGAAAATGACACCCCCGGTGATCTCTCCCAGTTCATCTTTGATCGGTTTTCCTGTGGAAAGATAGCGTTCTGTGTGAGTACCTGCAGTAACCATGACCTCTGTATCGAAGTAGGGTTCTCCATAGCGAAGCATCTGGTCGATTACAGGTGCTTTTTCGATCAAGGTATCGATTGCACTTCCGCGTATCACATGGTCAGTGGTTTTAATCAACTTTTCTGCTACTGGGTTGATCTGCTTTATTTTACCCTTATTATTGACGACAATTACTCCGTCAGATACTGTGAGGAAGATATTGTTAAGATGGTTGTTGAGCAAAACGAGGTCGCGGTTTTGTTTATTGACCCTCATTTCATACTCGATGGCTTCAACAGCAGCTACAACCATACCTAAGGTATGCAGGTGGGTTCTCGATGATGGGCCTGACATCTGCAGGGCGCCAATCACAGTACTTTTATCATAAATAGGTGCAGCTGAACAAGTCCAGGATTGGATTTGCTGGCAGTAGTGTTCATATCCAGAAACCTGAACCGGTTTTTTGATGGCCAGGGCGGTGCCTAATCCGTTTGTACCGACCACTTCTTCAGCCCAACTGGCGCCCTTGATCAAATTTAACTTGGCGCCGTTGGCCAGTGTATCGTTGTCTCCCAATATTTCCATGATAAAGCCTCTTTCATCAGAGAGGATGACTACGAAACCAGAACCCGCAACAAACTGGTAGAGGTTCGCCATAAAGGTCCTGGCGATATCGATCATGTCGCTATGTTTCTCAAGCAGTTCTTCCAGGTCATTACTGCTCAGCAAATGACTGCTGATGCCACAAGAGGGATCAACCCCAGCGTGATAGGAGCGCAGCCAGGAATCAGCTATCTCAGATCGTACAACTGTTCTATCAATGATGCCGGTTTTAATAAATTTCAGCCATGTTGTTGCTATATCTGTATTACTCTGATATTCAGCTTTTTGCATTTTTGTGTCTCCCTTTTGTGTGGGTGGTAATATCAATCTAATAATCGAGAGTTAACGTGCTTACGGGTTTGGTGGCGTTTTAGAACTCTATAGTAGTCTCTATAAGTTTCTGACTCCAATAGCATAATGGAAGATGGCAGTTCAATGTTTTGTTGTGTTTCTAATATAAAAACTGGTGAAAAAAACACGCCAGTGAAAAAACCTAATACCATCCTTTCCATTATGGAAGGTTATGGAATGTCTTAGGGTTTCCTCATTGGACCTATTGGTTTATTATCTATACCCCATAGGAGTTACATGCTGCCAGACCTTCGAAATGTATTGGTAAAGTTCGAACTTAAATTGGAAAAGTATTTGAGAAAACTAGTATTGTGATTAGTGAGAAGTTGTAAACATCGCGGCTGTTACGGCTGTTACTATTTGTTGATATACTCTTTTTTCGACACCATATAATAAAGTTCCTGCTTTGTTCTTGTTTTCTTCCAGGTTATTTTCCTTATATGGCATTATATGTTTCAGGGAACTGTAACTATG
>JBASML010000091.1:0-19329 GCA_049656845.1 Syntrophaceticus sp. | reverse complement strand
GGGGATTATAGCCCAGGCCCTGACAACAATCAAACGCGATAAAATGTCGGAGGACCTTAAATTAGTTTGCCAATTGGTCCGTGATTATGAGGTTCAAGAGGTTGTGATCGGCTACCCCAGGCACCTTGATGGAAGACCTGGAGAGGAAGCTGCTGCATATATTGCTTTTGGAGAGATGATTCATCAGGAGACAGGCGTTCCTGTTGTCTTCTGGGATGAGCGTTTGAGTACTGTAGCAGCGGAACGCGCTCTACTGGAGGGAGATGTGAGGAGACGCCGGAGAAAGCAGGTGGTTGATAAAATAGCAGCCTGTCTGATTCTCGAAAACTATTTAACCTGGCGACAGGGAAATAGAGAGGAGTGAAAAAGCGGGATTAGGAGATAATGAGATTAGTTCCTTTTTTACTGGAAAAGTCTAAAGAATTAAACTATGAGGAGGTGCCAGCCAGTGAGCCTGGACTGGGAAGAGGGCGTTTGTTTGGTTCTGGAAGATGAAGAGGGTCAGGAGCATGAGTTTACTGTTATTAAAATGTTTTTTTTAGAAGATGAAGAGTATATTGTTCTTCAACCAGTAAATGAAGATGAACAGTTTATTTTTAAAATTACAAGGGATGAGAATGGGGACGAATTTTTGTGCGAAATCGAAGATGAAGAGAAATGGGAACAAGTTGCTGATGCTTATCGAGAGATGATTTCAGAGGAAGAGATATAATCTTTCCTGTCATCCCGAGCGTCTTTCCTGCGTAATATTGTAAGCAGGATTGATGGGGAGGAGAACACCTTTGTTAAAGAAAAAAACCAATATATTTTTATTAGGGACCGCTATTACACTATTAGTGGCCATATTGGGTGTTGTTGTTTATTTATCGGTGACATGGAAGGGTAAAATACTGCCTGGGGTCCGGGTTGAATGGATTGAGGTAGGTGGGCTTACCCAAAAGGAAGCTGAACAAAAGATATCAAAGGTGCAGCAGGGGTTTCTTTCTGCACCAGTTGAGATTACTGCCGATGGAAAAAGTATCACTTTAAGCAGAGGTGAGCTTGGTTTTTCCATGGGCTCAGATAAAGCTATCAAAAAAGCTTATATGGTAGGTAGATTCGGCTCAATTAATAAACGCATCAACCAGATCTGGGATGCCTACCATAATCAGATTGTTATCCCCTGCCAGGAGGTGACTGTTGATCCCCGTCAAGCGGAGTTATCTTTAGCTCCATTTACTGAAGGGCTTGCCAAACCTCAAAATGCACGCCTTGTTATTGATGATAGGGATCAGATAACTATTATTCCCAGTAAGACTGGAATTGTGGTTGATTTAGATACCAGCTTGAAAGAGTTACAGTTATTCAAAAAGCCTTTTACTGAGAAAATAGAACTAAAATTTAAGGAAGAGCAGCCTCAGATCAGCACAGCTGATGTCCAGGCAATGGGCATCAATGGTGTGATTTCATCATTTACTACAAAGTTTGATGCTAATAATCATAATAGATCCTATAATATAGCTCTTGCAGCCGGGGCTCTCAATAATACGCTGCTCAAGCCTGGTGAAGTGTTCTCATTTAATCAAAAAGTAGGCCCCCGTACCGCAAACAACGGCTATCGTGAGGCTATGATCATTGAATCTAATGAATTTGTGCCCGGTCTAGGTGGCGGGGTCTGCCAGGTATCTTCAACTCTATATAATGCTGTTTTGCTGGCAGGACTTGAAATCGTCGAGAGATGTAATCACTCCCTTGCTGTATCTTATATACCTTTAGGGCGAGATGCCACAGTAGCCTATGGAAGCCAGGACCTAAAATTCCGCAATAATTTAGATTCCCATATTTATATCAAAACTTCTGTGGGTAATGGCACTTTGACCATGAAGATCTTCGGTAATAAACAGAAACAAAAAAATGTACGACTGGAGACGGTAATCGATAGTGTCATTTCTCCCAAGGTAACGATAAAGGAAGATGCCAACCTTCTTAAAGGTAAAACTGTTGTTGAACAGGCAGGTGCTACAGGATACAGGGTCAGTGTTTACCGGATAATCAATGGTAACAAAAAATTACTTTCCCGGGATTACTATAGGCCCATTGAGCAGGTGGTTAGGGCCGGCACTAAAGCACCACAACCTGTGCCAAAACCTCAACCAGAGCCTCAACCTGAAGAACCGAAAGAACCGCAAGAACCGCAAGAACCAGGAGGCCAGGTAGATCCAGCAGCCCCGGAAGATTCATAACTTGAAACTTTGAACCGAAGTGTGCTGTTGATAGAGTTTTGTTGTCACCAGATGGACTTTAGATCAGACGCATAGGAACTTAAGAAAGGCGGACGCGGGGATAGATTCCCCGCGTTTTTTGTGTTTTGGAATAAGAACGAGAACAAACATGAGAATCTTACATTTGTCTATCAGTATCTGTATCACCAGGATACCTTCATCGAATAAAAAAATATTCAGGGGCATACCTACTTAGTCTTGACACTAACCGAATATAGTCGAAGCTTGTCACTACATATCACAACTGATATAATGATAAAAACAGGGGAGGAAAGCTGGCTGTTGCCATTTATGGTTAAATTTAAAGAGATTCTGCTCTCTTTCTTGAATCCATTTCTATATCCTTTGCGCTGCGGTGCCCTTATCCTGCTGATCGGCACTATCTGGATTGGTTTTGGCTGGTTAATGGGCCCTGTCTGTTTATCACCATCCCATTCAAAAATAGTTACGGTTAATATCAACAAGGGGTCCACTTTGGGTGATATAGGTGAAACCCTTGCAAAAAGCAAAGTGATCAAAAGCAGCCGGGCTTTTGTTTATTACGGGCGACTAACTGGGCAGGATAAAAAGATGCAGGCTGGGACATATCAGATCAGTAACAACTGGTCGATGAAAGAGATAGTAGAATGCATCAGCAGTGGTAAGGTTGCCAGTTACCACCTGACCATACCAGAGGGCTATACTGTTAATCAAATTGAAGAACTACTTGTACAGAAGGGAATTGCCGACCGCGCATCTTTTAAAAAAGCGCTTCAAGCTGACTATTCCTTTTCTTTTTTAGAGGGTATACCTGAGACATGCCCTGAGCGTCTAGAAGGTTTCTTATTTCCCGCCACATATGAACTGCGTCCTGGGATGTCTGAGCAAGAAATCATTGAACTGATGCTGCAGGGGTTTCAAAGTGCATTTACTCCTGATTTGCAGCAGCGAGCCAAAGAAATGGGGCTTAGTGTGAGGGAAGTAGTTACTCTGGCTTCCTTAGTGGAACGGGAGGCCAAACTGGAAAAGGAACGCCCGCTAATTGCTGCTGTTTTTTTGAATCGGTTACAGAAAGGAATACGACTGGAATCCTGTGCCACTGTTCAGTACATATTGGGAAAGCAAAAGGAAAAATTGACTATTCAAGATCTACAAACCCCTTCTCCTTATAACACCTACCTGCATACAGGATTGCCGCCGGGCCCTATTGCCAATCCCGGCCTTTCCTCCATCAAGGCTGTTCTCTATCCAGCAGATACAGATTATCTCTTTTTTGTTGCCAGGGGTGATGGTTCCCATCACTTCAGTAATACCTTTAGAGAGCACCAGGAGGCAGCAAGATATTATCAGAAAAGATAATAGGCTCACATCTGGTGACAGTCACCAGCGTTAATTTGTATAAAATGGCTATAAATGGTGCATCGTATAACAAGGCCGTTTTTTTATACAGGTTAACATGTTTGGTGACTGTTATCATTTATCTCTATTTAGCCATACTGGCCTATCAAGATTGGCCTGCTTGGTGACCAGTTAGAAGTAGGGAATGTCCCGGACCAAGTGTGATCAGTTCCTAGCAACTTCGGACCCCCGACTTCCAGAGATCAGACATCTATTCCGGGAGGCGGTTTAATGCATTCCAGGATAAATTCCCGTATTGTTATTCTTTTCTGTTGTTTTCTTTTGGCTTTCCTGCTCTTGGAGGGAAGGGTCGCTTATCTACAGATTTATAAAGGGGAACAACTAGCTAACCAGGCTGTAGAAAGAAGGATGGTCACCCTTGAACTGGGGAACTTTTATCGAGGGGATATCCTGGACCGGCAAGGCAAATCCCTTTTGGATTCTCAGGTGACCTATCACCTGGTTGTTTTTCCTTCCCTAATCTGTGATCTTCCTCAAACTGTGGAGCAGCTGTCAACTCTGCTTCCAGAGCAGGGTAAACAGATTGAAATATTAAATGATGAAATAAATAGTAAGGAGCCTTTTTTTCTTAAAGGTACCATTACTGAAGAAGAGGCATCAAAGTTAAGCCAACAAAAGATACCCGGTATCTATGTGGTTCCCCTTTTTTGCCGCTATGGGCCTCATGCTCTGGCCAGGCATATTGTGGGATGCACCTCAGGTTCAGTGATCCAAGGTAATGTAGAGAAAGGGCTTAATGGGATCGAAGCATTTTATAATAAGGAACTTACTCCTCGGGAACCGGTTATCGAATTAGGTGTTGTTGTTGACGGCCAAGGAAAAATCTTAAAAGGTAGAAACCTGCTCCTGCGAGGGGAAAAGGGTACTGTTGACAGAGGAAAAGATGTTATGCTCACCCTTGACCGGGATGTCCAGCAAACAGTTGAAAAAGTCTTGGACCAGCACATAGACAAAGGCGCTGTGGCATTGATAGATATTCCCTCCGGAGAAATCAGGGCTCTGGCCAGCCGCCCTTCCTACTCCTATGACCAGGGTTTTCTACAGGGTGAAGAGTTTGACCGCAGTCTCAGTCTTTATCACCCTGGTTCTGTTTTTAAGATCGTGGTTGCTGCAGCAGCTCTGGCAGAAGGTGTTGTCGAGGCAGATGAAAAGTTCAACTGTAATGGGAAATATATTTTCAAAAGTGGAGAAGAAATTTCCTGTTGGAAGAGTGAGGGGCATGGCGAGCTTACTTTCAGGGAGGCATTTGCTCATTCATGCAACACGGTTTTTGTGGATGTTGCCCAACGCCTTGGTTCCCAAAAGCTAGAGCACTATGCACACCTCCTGGGATTAGAAAAAGGGATTGTCGGTTATTCTCCTTTTAGTGGTGGTCTTGTGCAGATTGGAGGGCTTCCTGGACAGGTGGGGAATGCTGCTCTGGGTCAAGAGGGTGTGACCATTTCTCCTGTAAATCTAGCAGCACTTACTGCTATGATTGCCCGGGGGGGCATATACCAGAATCCATCCCTGGTAAAAAAGATTTGCGACCATCAAGGAGAAGTGGTAAAAGAATTTGAAAACCCTTCTGCTCAGAGAGTTTTACCTTTTCCTGTGGCTAAAGAACTGCAGGGAATGATGGAACTTGCCGTTTCCGAGGGAACTGGAAAGAGAGCCCAAATACCAGGCTTGGGGAGTGCTGGAAAAACAGGCTCTGCAGAAACAGGAAAAAAGGATAAACAGGGGAAACCTATTGTTAATTCATGGTTTGTTGGCTATGCTCCTCTGGAAAAACCTCAGGTGGCTATCGCTGTTTTTGTTGAGGGAGGAGGCTCGGGAGGTGACTGCGCAGCACTTCTATTTAAAAAAATTGTAGATGCCTTGCAAAAAGATATTTAACGAAAAATGACACCCTCTATGGGTGCCATTTTTCTTTTGCTTTTATCCATTCTTAAATCTGTTCTCTGTTGCTTTTTATCTATGCCACATTGTGTCATACTGGTAGGCTAAGCTGAAGGTGGTGGTTGTGGGGAATTCCCCACATCACACTGGTGGGTTATGTTGAGTAAGTTCTTTAAACAATTTTTTGATGGCTTTTTTTTCAATACGTGAAACATAGCTTCTGGAAATACCGAATAATTGAGCAACCTCCCGCTGGGTTTTTCTTTGTTTCCCACCGAGTCCGTACCGCAGTTCTAAAACTGTCCTTTCCCTTTTACTTAGTTTTTTCATCTTATCCAGGAGCCGACGAGACTCAAAAAACTTTTCCACTAGTTCAGATACGGCTTCAGGATCTGTACCTAAGATATCTATTAAAGTTATCTCATTTCCTTCTTTGTCTGTACCGATAGGGTCGTAAAGATAGACCTCATTTCTGCTTTTCTTTGAAGCGCGCAAGAACATAAGAATTTCAAAGCTGATGACATAACCGTGCGGAAAAATATTCTGCCTCTTCCTTATGTTTGTGCAATTTGCCATAGCAAATGAATTTAAGAATAGATGCACTTGGAATTGGATTATCCTGCTGCATAAAAGATAATGCATTAAAGAGATCACGAGAGATTACGAAATGTTTCCGTCCCAATGATCTGCTAAGAATATCTGGAACTCGTTTAAGTGCATAGGACAATCTTTCGACAACGTAAAATTCATTGAAGGGAGATGTCTGCTATGAGGGAAACACATATTCAGGAAAAACCGAAAATAAAGATTGTTTTTGTTGGGGGTGATGGGTTAGAAACAGCTTTTCGGATGCTGGCTAGAAAAATTTTAGAGGAAAGGAAGGGGGAAGAGAAACAGAGTTGCGTGCTGCCATCTACATTAGAGTGAGCACAGAGGAGCAGGCTGTGCGTGGGTACAGCCTTGCCGAACAAAAAGAGGCCTGCAGACAGCGAGCCGCTGAGTTAGGTGCAGTGGAGATTCTGCAATTTGCTGATGAAGGGGTTTCTGGAGCTACACTGGATAGACCAGGGTTAAATGCCTTACGGGAGGCGGTCAATTTGGGGGTAGTGGACATCCTGGTCTTAAGAGATCCTGACCGTTTATCTCGCAAGTTGTCACATCAGCTTTTTCTCAGTGAAGAGTTTGAAAAAGCAGGTGTTCAATTAGTATTCCTTGACTTTGAGTGGCAAGCTACTCCGGAAGGCCGCCTCTTTTACTCCATAAAGGGTGCAATTGCTGAATATGAACGGGAAAAGATCCGGGAGCGGGTAACCCGGGGAAAACTCCAGAAGGCGCGGCAGGGAGGTATACCAGTCAATTTCGATGTTTATGGCTACCAGTACAACCCGGATAATGAAGAGGTGTCCATTTATGAGGAAGAGGCAGCGGTTGTGCGCAAGATGTTCCAGTGGTTTATCAGTGAGGATATCGGCATTGCAACTGTGGCGAATCGATTAAATGAGATGCAGGTGCCAACACGCAGGCGGGCACAGTGTTGGCACCGGCAGGTGGTACGGCAGATCTTAACCAACCCGGTCTTTAAGGGTGAATGGAAATATGGAAAAACGGAGTGTTATACTGGTATGCCGCGGCCGCCAGACTCAGTAATCACTATCTCTGTTCCACCTATAGTTGACCAGGAAACCTGGGAAAAGGCGCAGGAAAAGATCCTTTCCATACGACGATTCTGGTCAAAAAAGGGTAGTCGTAAGTATTTACTTTCAGGGTTGTTAACCTGTTCTGACTGTGGGAAGACAATGGGTGGTGCCTACATTCGCTGGTGGGGAAAGGCGGCCCGCAGTTATACTTGCCGCCGGTCAGGGAATTTATCCTCCAATGGAGGATGTACCCCATCAAAGGTGATTTTAGCAGATCTTTTGGAGACTACTGTATGGGATAAGGTAAAGATGTTTCTCTGGGATCCTTCGGCTATAGCCCAAGTAGCAGCAGTAAGCCTTCCTGCCAAGAGCCAATTGGAGCAAGAAAATAAAAGCATCAACAAAAGGTTAGAAAAAATAGAAAAGGGAAGGGATGCAATCCTAGACTCAATGGCTGTTGGACTTTTAGAGTTTGATGAAAATACCAAATCTCGGTTGGAGACTTTGAAACGAAGTGAAGAGAGGCTGAAAGCCAGGAAAAGGGAGTTGGAGAGTTTGCTAGCAGGAGATGATGTGCCGACTGAAATGGATGAATTACACAAAAAAGCTCTTATCCTGCTTAAAGAAATTGATGGGATACCCTTTGAGGAAAAACGAGCCCTGATCAGGGCAGTACTTTCTCAAATCACCATCAGTGGAAGGCCAAAAAAGGGGACAGCACTGAAAAGCATGGACGGTGTAATAATAACTATTGTAGTTAAGGCTGAGGAATCACAGGTTGCCACATTTTCCCGGGCGATCTTGTCATAAGGATTTCATTTTCGATGCAGCGGGCGGCATATGTTGCCAGTTTTGTTCCCCGATCAGTATTAAAGGTGTTGATTGCCTTGATAAGCCCGATGGTACCAATAGAAATAAGGTCATCGGGATCTTCTCCTACCCCGTCAAATTTTTTGATAATATGTGCTACCAACCTCAGGTTATGTTCGATGAGGATATTCCTAGCTTCTTCATCCCCCTCGCGCAAGCGTTGCAAATATATGGTTTCATCCTTTTCGGATAGCGGCTTTGGAAAGGCATTATTGCTGATATAGCCGGTCAAAAAAACAAGCCCCTGAAGAAAAGATAAAGCTGTTGCCAGGCACAGCTCTAAGACCACACTGATCCCCTCCGGATGTTTGTCACATTAAATAATATGGCAGATAAGGATAAATGGTGCCTGTCTTTACAACATGATTTTCCCATGGTTTTTATTTTACTGACTTGATATCCCCTTAGAACTAGTTTATGATTTTTAATAAATACAAACAAGATAAGGAAGATTCTGCCTGGTGAGTCAGGTATAGCCAAAATCTCTCTTTACAACGAATTAATGCAGAGATAATTGCAAGGATATGCTAAAGTGTGTTTACATCAGGGGGGATCACAGATGCAAATTCTTCTTCCCAAAAAAACGTACAATTCGATTTTTGATATTCCCCTTCAAGAACTTTACGATTCTGGAATTAGGGGTCTTATATTTGACCTTGACAATACTTTAACTGAGTGGAACAACCCAGAGTTGTCTAGAGAAACCATCTCCTGGTTGGAGAGTGCCAAGAAAATTGGTTTTAAAATGTGTTTTGTATCAAACAATTCTGATCTACGGGTTAAGGAAGTAGCAGATATCGTAGAAATTCCCTTTGTGGCCAGGGCAGGGAAACCACGGCGCCGTAGTTTTCGCAGGGCTATGAAGTTGATGCAGACAAAACCGGATACAACTGCGGCAGTTGGTGACCAGATTTTCACAGATATCCTGGGGGGGAACAGGCTTGGATTGTTTACGATTTTAGTTACTCCAATTAGCAGGAAAGAATTTATTGGCACCCGATTAGTGAGGGTCATTGAAAAAATGATACTCAAACATAGTTGAATTACCGGTTCTAGTTGGTGGCATTGTATGGCAGTGGGGAGTTTTCTTTGCCACCATGTAATGTTTTGCTTTGGCATCTGACATTTTGCCTTAACATTTATTATGTAGGGGGATTAAAGTGGTTAGTGTCATAGTTGTTGATGACTATGGTGAGTTGAGGTCACTGGTCGTTACCTTTTTGAATGCTTATTCTTCCTTTCAAGTTGTTGGTGAGGCACAAAACGGCTGTGAAGCTGTGGAGATGGTGGAGCAGCTCAAGCCACAGATTGTACTTATGGATATCATTATGCCAGTGATGGACGGCCTTACTGCAACACGTATGATTAAAAAGAGGTTCCCGGATGTGTTTGTGATTTTGTATTCCGGGGATGAGGATGAGGAAAACCTCAAGCAAGTCAAAGAGGCGGGCGCTGATCTTCATTTAACAAAACCGTTGGATTTGGAAGAACTAATTATACAGATGAGTGAACTTTTATCACTTTCCTAACTATTAACCGTGAAACAGGGACGGTTTTAGCGCCCCTGTTTTTGTAGAGCAAGGAGGTAGATTTCATCTTTCTGGGTGCCGCCTTTCAGGCTATTTATTGCTTTTTCTGTTTCTTGAAGTTTTTTTAATCCTTCTCCTGAAATAGTTGCTACTTCCATCTCTTCCAGAGTATTAGACAAAGGTCAACCCCCCTTTCCTGATTATACAGTTATTATGATCCGGGGCTGAAATATTATGTATAGAGATGCATCAGGGGTAGTTTCGTGTATGTGTTTTGCTTTGTGATAAAACAGTTTTAAGCACAAAGGTAATCACTTCGTTCTAGATTTTTATCTGAAATTATTTTATTGAAGAGAAGGGAAAGAAATGATAATTAATGGCTCGACAAAGGTGTTTGCGTTATTTGGTGACCCGGTAACTCACTCCCTTTCTCCCATCATGCAGAACACAGCATTTAAAATGCTTAAACTCGATTCAGTATATGTTCCCTTTTTGGTTCACAAAGATGGCCTTGCTGAGGCCGTAAAGGCTGTACATGTGCTTAATCTCGGGGGGGTTAATTTAACCATTCCTCACAAAGAGAATGTCCTGTCTTATCTTGATGAGGTTGATGAGGAAAGCAGGATAATTGGGGCAGTAAACACGGTTGTTAATCGAGATGGGTATTTGTATGGGTATAACACAGATGCCCCTGGTTTTATTGTTTCCCTGAAGTCCGCAGGCTTTGAACCGAAAGGAAAAAAAGTTGTTATCATGGGGGCGGGAGGTGCGGCCAGGGCTGTTGCTGTAGCCTTGGCACTTCAAGGGGCATCCCGGATTCATATTTGCAATAGAACAAAACGGAGAGGAGAGCTCCTGGCCCAGGATCTGTGCAGAGCTGGAGCTGCAGTTGATGTTAGTGATTATGGTGTTTCTTGTTCTAAGGCTTTACAAAAAGCGGATCTACTTGTTAATGCCACACCTGTCGGTATGTACCCCAACCATAAAGAGAAACCTATCATAATGAGAGAACAATTGCACCCAGGGCTTTTGGTTTGTGATCTGGTTTACAATCCGCCTAGGACAAGGCTCTTAGAAGAGGCGGCTGCCGCGGGGTGTGTTGTCCTCAACGGAGTGGGGATGCTTGCCTATCAGGGAGCATTGGCCTTTCAACTGTGGACAGGAAGAAAAGCTCCTGTTGATGTAATGCAGAGAGTAGTGTTAGATGCCCTCCAGGGGGATGAGAATAAATAATTAACCTTGAATGGAGAAGATGAGTATGTTGCGTTTCCTGACTGCGGGTGAATCCCACGGCCCTGCCTTGACTGCCATTATCGAAGGGTTCCCGGCAGGGGTTGAGATATCAAAGGAAAAGATCAATACCCAGTTGGAGCGGCGGCAGTCCACCTACGGCCGCGGTGGGCGTATGAAAATTGAAAAAGACAGAGTAAAAATCCTTTCGGGTATGCGCGGGGGGTTCACTCTGGGCAGCCCTATAGCACTGCAGATCGCAAATTTGGACTGGAAAAACTGGCGAGAAGTGATGTCCAGTAACCAGGATGAATATGTACCGGAAAAGGCTGCTGACAGAGCGCTGACCAGGCCGAGACCAGGGCATGCGGATCTGGCCGGCGGCCTAAAATATCACCACCATGAGGACCTGCGTAATGTTTTAGAAAGGGCCAGTGCCAGGGAAACAGCAGTCAGGGTAGCTGTAGGTACTGTAGGACGTATCCTGATGGAGTCGTTGGGGTGTAATGTGATCAGTCATGTTGTGCAGATTGGAGGGGTGCAAATACCGGAATACACCACATCACATCTGGAATTGGCAGAAAAAGCTTTTGTTTCTCCAGTGGGTTGCGGTGATCCCGGGACAGCCTCAGCAATGATAGAGGAGATTGATAAAGCTGCCAGGAGCGGTGATACTCTTGGCGGTGTTTTTGAGGTTATTTGTACAGGTTTACCTCCAGGGATAGGTAGTTATGTCCACTGGGACCGGCGCTTGGATTCCCGCTTGGCTGCAGCAGTGTTAGGTATACCCTCTATCAAAGGGGTGGATTTTGGGCTTGGTTTCCGTGGTGCTGGGGTTTTTGGTTCGGGTTACCATGATCAGATTTGCATTACTCCGCAGGGGAAGCTTTATCGGCCTACCAACCGCGCCGGTGGGCTTGAGGGTGGAGTAACCAATGGCGAACCCCTGGTTTTGAGAGCTGTTGTTAAACCTGTTCCAACTCTGGGTAATCCTTTGACTAGTGTTGACCTAAAAACCAAAGAGGAGAGTTTGGCTGCTGTTGAACGGAGTGATACCTGTGTTGTTCCTGCTGCTGCGGTGATTGCAGAAGCGGTTGTGGCCTGGGAGATAGCCGCGGCTCTTTTAGAAAAATTCGGCGGCGATACCCTGTCTGAGATCCAGGAACACTATCAGCAGTACCTTGCTTATATCAGGCAGATATAAATTGCTCTGGAGGATTAATTTGAAAAAGACTAATGTTGTTCTCACAGGCTTTATGGGGGTTGGGAAAACTGAAGTAGGGAAACTGCTGGCTGAACTGCTGAAAATGGATTTTATCGATACTGATGCAGCTGTAGAGGCGGCGGTGGGGATGACGATCCCGCAGATCTTCCAAAAATATGGTGAGGAAAGCTTCCGCTGTGAGGAGGCTGCTGCTGTACAAAAGGCGGCTGCTCGCAGCAACTGTGTGATTGCTACTGGGGGAGGTGTTGTCCTCAACCCTAAGAACATACAGGTGCTGCGGGAAAAAGGCATTATTATTCTCCTTACGGCACGAGCAGAGGTGATCGCTGAGCGTGTTATAAAGACAGGAAACCGGCCACTACTTCAAAGTGGTGTTGAACTGAAGACACGCATCAGGGAGCTTTTATCCGCGAGAGAGTCCTACTACCAGGACTATGATTACAGGATTGATACTTCAGAGCTGAGTATAGAGCAGGTGGCGGAGCGAATAATCTCACTTTTAGATGAAAAACAGTAAATTGGGAGGGCTGGGATTTTTGGAAACACTACGGGTTGATTTAAAAGAGCGCAGCTACTCCATCAAAATCGGGGCTGGAAACCTTGAACAGCTGGGAGAGGCTATGGCAGCTACTGAAGCTTTGCAGCAAGTAAAGAGTGTTCTGGTAGTCACCAATGAGCGAGTAGGGCCACTTTATGGAGAACAGGTGATCAGATCTTTAAAACAGGCGGGTTTTACCCCTCTGTATTACCAGCTGCCCGATGGAGAGGAATTTAAAACCCTGGAATCCGCAGATAAATTGTATACCGAAGCTATTATAAATGGCCTTGACCGCCAGAGCGCAGTGATTGCCCTCGGAGGTGGGGTAGTGGGTGACCTGGCAGGTTTTGTGGCTGCAACCTATATGCGGGGTATATCTCTGGTCCAGATACCTACTACATTGCTGGCACAGGTGGACAGTTCTGTAGGAGGTAAGGTAGCGGTCAACCACCCGCTGGGCAAAAACATGATCGGCTCCTTTTACCAGCCACAGCTGGTTTTCATCGATGTCCAGGTTTTAAAAACACTTGATCCCATTGAGGTGCGGGCAGGTTTGGCTGAAGTGATCAAGTATGGTGTGATCCAGGATGGTGACTTTTTCAGCTATTTGGAGGAACACCTGGAGCAGATACTTGCACTGGATCAGGGTGTCTTATCTTATATCATTAAAAAATCTTGTTCAATCAAGGCGAGAGTTGTGGAACTGGATGAGCGGGAGAATGGTATGAGGGCACTCCTCAATTTTGGGCATACAATTGGACATGCTTTAGAGGCACTGACATCTTATCGCGTTTATAGGCACGGGGAAGCTGTTGCTGCAGGGATGATGGTAGCTGCTGACATCGCAGTAGGGAGGGATTTGCTGGAGAAGGAAGATCGTGACCGTCTAAAAAACCTCCTGATCAGAGCAGGGCTTCCTACAACTGTACCCATAGCAGCAACAGATATTCTTAATGTTCTTCCCCGAGATAAAAAGGCGCGTCATGGCAGACCTCGCTTTGTTCTTCCTCTGGCACTGGGGAAGGCCGGCCTCTTTGAAGATGTAGAAGCAGATGAAATAAGGGCAGCACTATCAGTTGATGGCTGACGCGATTATTACCAGCCTGCAATAGATTAAATTTTCGACATTTTGTTGGTAATATCGAATCATATTATTGTTTATATAAAGGACAGTGGCCACTATTGTAGGATTTTTATATTTATTTAGAGATCTAAGGAACCTTTGTAGAATAAATGCGCAAGACAGGGAAAACGCTGGAATCTCCAGCTTTTTTTAATGGTCAGTGATCGATTATAAATGGCAGGATATAACACGTTTATGGAGAATATAACCAGTTACGACTCCAGGGAAGGCTTACCCTGAAATAGAGGCCGGAAACCGGATGTCAGATGTCTGAAACTTGCGAGAACTGCTTACGCTTGTTCTGTGACATTCTTCTTCAGCCTCTGTTTTTCATCTGCTAATGCCACCTTGGTAGTTATAGTAGGGGGCTACTCCAAAAATAGTGTTTGAGTTTGGATGTGGGGATGATGTCGGAAAAAGATAGTTTGGTAACAACCAAGGGCTGACAACAAACAAAACAGTCTCTTCTATCTTAATGTAATAGCGACAAGATTGGGCTCTGTTGTTAGTTTCTATGTGTGTTGTAGGGAGTGATTATGATCAGTGCGTTGAAACGGTTGACCGAGATAGATGAATTATATATTAAGAGAGAACTTGATCCGGAAACCATGAAGCTGGTGCCGGATCAAAATGTCCGCAGGTATGGTTCAGTCCCTTTTAAAAAGGAGGACAAAAGCCTTTTGATGGCCACATCGGATCCCGTGGATGTGGCTGCTCAGGATGATCATGGCCCAGTGACTGGCTGTGATATTGCACCTCTCGATACTGCAGTGGAAGATGTTGATGCCTTGATCGCCAAGTATCTTGAGAATCCAGAGGTCAAAAAGGCTGTTTTAGAAGTGGATGAGGCAGGGGGGAAAAAGACAAAGATTAGAGAGGATTCTGGAACTGACTCTCCGATTATCCAACTTGTCAACACTATAATACTCGAGGCTGTCCATGACAAAGCCAGTGATATACATATTGAGCCCTTCAAGGATCATGTCCTGGTACGCTTTCGGGTGGATGGTGTACTGCACCGGAGGTTTAAGCTGCCCTACCGCATCATCTTTCCCCTTGTATCACGCATCAAGGTGATGGCTAACCTGGATATCACCGAACGCAGGCTTCCGCAGGATGGACACATTCCATTGGAACTCCCAAATTATGACATTGATCTAAGGATATCGACTGTACCCACTATTTTTGGGGAAAAGGTTGTTATGCGCATTTTTGATAAGGATAGCATTAATAAATACACTCTGGAAAACCTCGGTTTATCTCCGGGTAATTATAAATTAATGCAGGAGTTTTTGAAAAGCCCCTGCGGTCTAGTTCTTGTTACGGGCCCTACTGGAAGCGGCAAAACAACAACCCTTTATACAGCCTTGAAGATTATCAACAGTGTGGAAAAAAACATTGTTACTGTTGAAGACCCTGTAGAGTATGTACTGGAAGGTGTCAATCAGATCCAGATCAATAGCAAAGCAGGTGCATCCTTTGCAACATATCTGCGCTCAATTTTGAGGCAGGACCCTGATGTGATTATGATCGGGGAAATCCGGGATCTGGAAACGGCGGAAATTGCAGTACGGGCGGCTACAACTGGTCACCTGGTTTTATCAACAATGCACACCAATGATGCGCCAGGGGCACTGACTAGGCTTATAGATATGGGAGTGGAACCGTTTATGGTTGCCTCTTCGGTGTTAGGTGTGGTTTCCCAACGCTTGGTGCGCCAGGTATGCTGCAATTGCCAGGAAAAACGTAAGATGACTGAGATGGAGATGGCTTTAACAGGGATTGTTGACAGACAAAATTGGGTAAGGTCAGCTAATGGCTGTAGTGAGTGCTGTCAAACCGGGTACCGAGGCCGTAGCGGAATACATGAAGTCCTCAAAGTATCTGTAAATCTTCAAAAAAAGATACTACAGTTGGCATCTGCACCTGAATTAAGAATGACCGCCCTGGATGAGGGGATGATTCCCATCCAAGAGGACGGTATCTGGAAGGCCATGCATGGGATTACCACCATCCAGGAGATTATACGGGTAATCGGGGAAGAAGAAATGTTGTCTGGTATTTCCAGGAGGACATTGGGTTGATAGGGGGTATTATATGGGAATGTCTTATGATTATAAGGCCAGAAACCTCACTGGGGAACTGGTAGCCGGAAAGATTGAGGCCGATAGCCAGCAGGATGCACTTTGTATTCTGCGTTCCAGGGATCTTTTTGTGGTAAAAATCTCACCCTCCCGGGTGCGAAAGTTTAGGTTTTACCTACCCAGAGGAAGGGTGGGGATGAAAGAACTGGCCATTTTCTGCCGTCAGTTCTCCATAATGAATGCAACAGGAATTCCACTGCTCCACTCCCTGCAGGTACTGGGGGAGCAGACAACAGATAAACTGCTGCAGAGGATCATCAGTGAAACCATTGTTTTTCTGGAAAGAGGGGAAAGTTTATCAGAGGCATTCGCAGCAAACAGTAGTTCCCTACCCCCCATTATGATCAATATGCTGATAGCAGCTGAGGCAAGTGGTTCCCTGGATTTAACCCTAGAGCGCCTGGCTGAAAATTTCGAAAAGGAGGTAGAGGTTAAGGAGAAAATCAAATCTGCACTGGCTTATCCTCTACTTGTAGCTGTAATTGCCCTTCTGGCGGTTGTTGTGCTGTTGATCTATGTTGTTCCTGTTTTTGTTGAGGTTTTTGAGCAGGTGGGAGCCAGCCTGCCAACCGCAACACGCATGCTGTTGGCCATAAGTGGTATTTTGCAGCAGTATTCACTGCTGATTGTGCTCTCACTACCTCTGTTATTCTTAGCCGTGAAGTATGCACAAAGGATAAAGAGTGTTCAAGCCTATTGGGATGTGTTCCTTCTCAGGCTGCCGGGATTATCTTCAATTACAAAAGGTGTTATTATATCAAGATTTGTACGCACCCTATCTATGCTCCTGAGAAGTGGCATTCCGCTGTTGGAGTCGCTCTCTATTGTGGAAAAAGTGATCGAAAACAGTATTGCTGCTGTAGAGATTGCAGGGGCCAGCCTACGGGTTAGAGCAGGGGAGAGAATAGCCCCGGCATTTATGAAAAGTAAGATTTTTCCCAGGATGGTTGCCAGTATGATTGCTACTGGTGAGGAGTCAGGTACACTTGTAGGGGTTCTGGATAAATTAGGCAGCTATTATGACCAGGATGTGAATTCTACCATTACAAAGCTGGCAAGTTTGCTGGAACCTGTGTTGATCACCGTTGTGGGAGTTATGGTGGGTTTCATCGCCTTATCTATTTACCTGCCTTTGTTTGGGCTTTCTGGTTCGCTGCAGCCTTGAGACGGCAGGAGGGGTTAAAATGATTAAGAAAAGTGTTTTTAAGCCTGAAAGCGGCTTTACCTTGATGGAAATGATTGTAGTTCTGGCGATCATCGGTCTTTTAATCGCAGGTGGAATTAGCTATTACAACGGCTATATCGAAAATTCGAAAGTCATTAAGGCAAAAAGCCAGATTACCATTATGCAGGGAGCAATGGACAGCTGGTATGCAGAACATGGAGCTTACCCGACAAACACCGAGGACCAGAGGCTGGCAGGCATTGATACAGAAACCAAAGACCCGTGGGGAAAGAAGTACCTGATCGATGTGAAACCTGAGGGTATCTTTAACACCTATGTGATCAGTACAGGATGTACTCAAGTTCATCAAAACAAGGTGGTGGCTGGCCATGGGAAAGACGGAAGATCAGAAGAACCAACACTTATGGCTCCTGCCAGTTAGGGTTCTGCAACCGCGGCAGCAATGTGGCAGTACACTCATTGAGGTGACCGCGGCAATGATGATACTGGCAGTAGCTTCTCTGTCACTGATTGAACTTTTTTCATGTGATCAGATTTTTGTTTCCCTTGCTTCACAAGATATTGCAGCCCTTAACAGGGCACAGGATGTTCTTGAAGAGATCAAAGCCTTAAAAAACGTGCAGAGGGGTTTGGCCTCTGGTGGTGACAGCCATTGGATCGCCTTGGATAGGGAAGGGATGGATCTTTCCAGTGATTACATGGTGGCACTTACAGGTGGGGTAGGAGCTGGCCAGGTAAGAAAAATAGAAAGCTTTGATCCTGGCTCTGGCAGAGCCTTTGTATATCCTGGTTGGGTTACTTCTCCAGAAACTGGGATAACTACCTACCTTATTCTGCGTGACCGTCCCTACCGTGATAATTTAAGGATCATTGCAGTTGACAGTGGTTCTGATCACCTGCAGACAATAACTGTAACTTATGTTAAACAGGTTCATGGAAAACCCAGAGAGATTTCTTTGACCACAGAGAAGTGCTGGTGGTAGATCATGAATCAGCGCGGTTTTACCCTTGTGGAAACCATTATCGCTTTGACCATCTTTGCCTTTCTGTTCACTGTTATTTCTTGCATCCAGGCCAATGGTGCCGCAAGCTACACCCTGACCAGCCAAAGGGTTGAGGTACAGGAAAACCTCCGCATCGCTTTAAACAAGATGAGCGGTGAGCTCAAAGAGGCAGAGGCAGAGAGCATTGTGGTTACCAATAATGGGCAGAAAATCATTTTTATCAGAGATACAGTATCTGGTGGTTTTCGCTTTGATGCTGTTGATCAGGAGTTGGAAACTTATGTTAATGGTGTATGGCTGCCTTTTGCCAGCTGTATCACCGAGGTATTTTTTCAGTATGAACCTGAGATGCATTTTGTTGATATTATTGTCAAGGGAGAGAAAGGCGCAAGTGGCATTCAGGAAAGCACTACAGGGGTATATTTGGTTGTTGGAGGTTAGTCGTTGTAAAAGATAGAGATGCCATATAAGGGAGCATTAATACTGAATGGTTTGCTAGGGTGTTGTGATCGATGAGAGATAACAGGGGGCAGGGCATCGCCCTGGTTATTATCCTGACAGCTTTTATATTTGTGATGGGAAGTGCTGCAGTAGCTCTATCCACATCACTTCGCAGAAATGCCGGACTGGAAATCTGCCAACAAAAGGCTTATTACATCGCAGAGGCTGGGATCGAAAAAGCAATATCTCTCTTGCAATCTGGGCAGCTGCCCTTAGAATATCTGGATTTTGGCGGGGAAGTAAATCTTGTTCCCGAACATATTTCCTCGGATTATGCCAGCGGGTTGATCGATCATGTCAAGGTATCCAAGGAGAGCAGGGAAGAAAGTGAATTTATTATCTATATAGAAAGCTTGGGTATCTATAAAGGGGCATACTGCACACTGAGGGCAAGGGTTAAGGTGGATATGTCCCTGGATTTTAAGATGGGACTGTGTATAGCCTCCCCCATAGAAAAGCCTTCTGTTTTCTCACCCGGTTGCGGGATCCTATCACAGTTGTATAGTTGTGGCCCCTTATGTTTTTCCGGTAATACAGTAAATGGCGATCTTTATACCGCAGATGATCTTGTGCTTGTGGGTGATACTTATCTGACAGGTGATATTAAGGGATGCGGGGATTTTGTAGTTGGCCATAACTGCCGGGTTGTGGGAAATGTTCTGGTGAAAGGGGATGTAGAAGTTGGTGATGAGTCTAGTATTGAGGGAGATATTAGAGCAGCAGGGGATGTTATTGTTCATAAAGCCTTGGTCAGCGGAAACATCTGGTCCAATGGTGAAATCTTTGTGGACCAGGAGGGGGG